>JAZSJS010000160.1:0-27234 GCA_045534435.1 Eubacteriales bacterium | reverse complement strand
GCCATTAGTATTGTCTTCCTAAGACCGCTTGGCCTCCGACTTCAAAATGATGTTTGTTGATAATCAAGCCATAAACGAGCTGTTGAGAAAATTGACTTGCCGTTTTCAAAAGAAAATCTCCAATGTATTTCGCTTCTTCCTTACCGTCGGAAGCCGATGCAAGCAAAAGCTCCCTGCAGTTTTTAAGTTCGGGCATTTTCTGAGCATACATAATAGCCTTTTCATTTTCTCCCACATTTCGGTAAAGCAAAACGAGAATGTGAATTGCTTTTGTAACCGTTGAGTTATCAGCGGCATTGTTAACAAGATACTCACAAAGCTTAATCGATTCTGCCCAATATTCATTCAACTTGTGAACATCATAATTATGCTGAATAAACCCTTCATCATCATAATAAAGCCATTCCTTATGGCGTCTCCACCCAGCTTCGGAAAGCGTATCCGCAAGAGTGATGAGTAGACGTTCGTTCTGCGGAAACTCCGCAAGACCTTCTCGTAGTATGGCAAGGCATTCGTCTACCCATTCGTCATCGCCTCGGGATTTAATACCAAACGATTCGATTTTACTAATAATCGTATCAATTTTACTTTCTCTATCATTATGATATCCAAACAACTCATCTATGGTAATCCCAAAATAATTAGCAATAGACGGAATCATTTCCATATCGGGATAACCGCCGTTTGCTTCCCACCTTGAAACTGCCTGCGAGGTTACGCCGATAGCTTCGGCGAGTGCCTCCTGTGTGCGTCCGTCACGCCGACGCAGTTCGCGTATTTTTTGTCCTAAATCAAGTTGCATATAAGCACCTCCAAAATTCATTTCACCGGTGTAATTATATTATAGTACATATTTATGAAAAAACAATTATCAATTCATTGTTTTAAATCCAAGCAATCCTTGGATTTGCTCATCAAAAAAGACATAGCCTAAAAAATAAGCTATGCCTTTTGATTTGACCTGCTTTATCGCAGGTGCGCCAAGCACAGTGCTTGTTTTTTCTTTTCCAACGAAAATTCCGCTCTCGGTCGGTCGGCGATCAAGCCGCTGCCTTCGAAATCAGAATGACGAGCGTGACGGTGAGTGCGACGAAAAGAATCGACAGGATGATCGTCACTCTGGACAGCCACTTGTCCTTCTTCGATCCACCGGATCTGCCGAAGAAGGTGTCCGAGCTGCCGCCCGAAATTGCGCCGGAAAGACCCTCGTCCTTGCCCGTCTGCATCAGAATCAACACGGTCATCACCACTGCCAAAAGGATCAGTGCGCCACCGATAATCCATTGTGCTATAACCATTTTCTACCTCCAAAAGTGATTTTCCCACACCGCTCCGCGGCGGTGTGAACATTCTCATACCATCGTATTATATCACACTCATCGGAAAAATGCAATAGGTTTTTTTTATTTTTTCATTTTTTTCCGATTTTTTATTTTCAAAAAGCAAAATTCAAAGCAAAAAACACCCGACCGACTCAAAAAAGCCGATCACAAATCCGTCTCCGTTCCCTCCTCCGGCTCCGGTGCCTCGGCAATGCCGCCTGCGAGCAGCGTCCGGAAGCAGCGACTGTCATCGATCTCCAGGCGAACCCCCTCAATGTGCAAAAATCGCTGTTGGGCGGCATTGGTATAAGACGAGAGGGGACGGTCAAGCGCGTCGTCGGACTGCGCGCAAACCAGAATCTCCTCGCCATCGAAGCCGCTGATGATGAGCGTGTGATACCAGTCTCCCGTGCGGTTGGCAAGCTGGACCGCATCCCCGAGCTCCGCCTCCTCCCTTGTCACCTCTCGCGCAAAGGGGCCGACGCCTCCGTTTCGCGAAGCAAATGCCGGTGCGCCCGTCATGAAATCGTAAAAATATTCCACACCGCTCCATGCCGGCGCGCGGTCCTCGAGGGAGACGTAATACCACCCGAAATCGGGGGTGTAATTCATGGTACAGCTTCCCGCAAGCACGGCCTGCGAAACAAAATTGGTGCAATTCCCTCCGCGTCCCGTGAAGTCGGCAAACAACGGGTTCCGCTCCAGCGCCCATCGCTTGGCATATTCCACCGCACGCTCGCGGTTGTAAGGCTTTATCAGCAACATAAAATACCTCCTCATCTCATTTCGCTACAGTATATGCGAAACGAGACAGGAGGTATCATTATTTGGATCAAATCATTCTACGTACGTGTCCAAAAGGCTTTTCAGATCCTTCATCGTCAGACCGCAGGAGACCTTCACCGAGCTTCCCGACGCGTCACCGAGCACGACGATGTATTTCCCTCCCCCGCTCTTTGCGCTCGCGTGACAAACCAGGAAGGAGGAATCCAGGTATCCCGTTTTTCCGCCGTCGAGCCTGGTCGTGTTCAGGACGAAATCCCGTCCGATCGTTTCCTTATAAAAATCAACGCGTTGCGTGTGGAGTGAATTGTAAAAGCTGATGGGATAGGACGTATAGACGCCATCTTTGTAGTAATATGCCTGAGAGGAGCGCGCTGACGTGCACAAAATATCCGAGATCAGATCGCATTGCATCGCAACCGACATGATCATTGCCATCTCGGCGGCGGTGGTATAGTTCTGCTCGCTCTCATAACCGATGGCATTGTCAAAATGCGTGTCGGTCAAGCCCATTTCCTGCGCGCGTCGGTTCATCAGCGCCACAAATTCCTCTTCGCTTTCACAGACGTCCAGCACAATGGGAACGACACAGTCCGACGCCGATTTCATTCCGATGCCATAGAGCAGATCCCGCACTGTCGCCTCGTCTCCGATGTCAAACCCAAACAGGCTGGAATCCTCATAGAGCCCCGCACGGGAATAATCATAGATCTCCTTTGTGATCACGATCTTGCGGTCAAGATCGCTCGTGTTGAGGCGCTCGCAGGCCACGATCAAGGTCATCACCTTGGTCATGGATGCCGGGGAAAAGCGCACGTCTCCCTGCTTGGAGGCAAGGATTTCTCCCGTTTGCGCGTTCATCAGGATCGCGTAGTTGGAGGAAAGCCCGTCCGCTTCTTGCGTGCTTGCGGTCGTTGAGGGCCTTGTGGGAATCGCACCGCCTGCAAACACGGGAACGGCGGGCACCGGCTCCTCGGGGGTTGCGGGCGCGTCCGTCACGACTGTCGATTCCTCCTCGGGAGGCTCCACCGGTGACGCTTCGGTGCGCTTGAAGCTTCTCACCAAAACCACCGAAAGCAACAACACTTCAAATATCAAAAAAAGAATCAACCACAAAGCGAGGACCGACTCGATTTCGCTTTTTTTCGTTGACGACTGAGAATGCTTCCTCATCCTTCGCGCCTCCCTTCCTTCAAAATACTTCTCATAAAAATTGTACCCGAAAAGCCACCGTATGTCAAGTCGTTTCCACAAAAAATATTCTCAAAAAAATTTTTTTATTTTTTTCGAAAAAGTTATTGACATATGTCAGAAACAGTGCTATAATAAAGGCGTCAACAGAGAACATGAGCAACCGTTCTCTTTCGACAAAAAACCGAAAGGCGGAATGATATGGCAAGACCGAAAAAAGAGCGTGTCATCTGTTCCACCCCACGGCATCGGCATTTTGCCCCGGTCCTCGAGGATCCTCGCGAGCCGGTCATATTGGAAGCCGATGAATACGAGGTGCTTCGACTGCACGACCTAGAGCATTTGAGTCAGGCAGAGGTTGCAAGCCAGATGCTGGTATCCCGCCCAACCGTCACCATGCTGCTTTCCATCGCGCATGAAAAAATCGCCGACGCCTTGGTCAACGGAAAGCCTGTCAGGATTGCGATCGAATCCTGCTGTATCTGCGAGATCGGCAGCTCCTGCCCTCCCGAAAAAAAGAACAGCTGCACCAAAAAGCACCGTTGCGCTGCTTCATGCAGACACGAACGTGAGCGTTGCTCAGAAAACTGAAAATTATTTTATTTTAAAGGAGATTATGACTTATGAAAAAATGGAGATGCACAATTTGCGGAGAGATCGTTGAATCCGACGTCCGTCCCGACCAATGCCCTCTTTGCAAGGCAGCAGGTGAAAAATTTGAAGAGATCGTTGAAAACGGCAAGATGAGCTGGGCAACCGAGCATGTTGTCGGCATCGCGAAGGACGCTCCCGCGGAGATCATTGAGGGTCTGCGCGCAAACTTCCAGGGCGAATGCACCGAGGTTGGTATGTATCTGGCAATGTCCCGCGTTGCCGCAAGAGAGGGTTATCCCGAGATCGCGCTCTATTGGAAGGAAGCTGCTCTTGAGGAAGCAGAGCACGCTGCAAAGTTTGCAGAGCTGCTCGGCGAGTGTGTCTACGACAGCACCGAGAAGAACCTCACCGTTCGCGTTGAGGCCGAAAACGGCGCAACCGCAGGCAAATTCGAGCTTGCCAAGATGGCAAAGCAGCTCAACCTCGACGCGATCCACGACACCGTTCACGAGATGGCAAAGGACGAGGCTCGCCACGGCAGAGCATTCGCAGGACTCCTCGAGAGATACTTCGGCTAATAGATTGTTAGTAAATTTGAGGGGAGCTTTCTGAAAAAGCTCCCCTCGCTTTCTAAAAAATACAATTGAATCATGAATTTAAGGAGGATTACTATGAACGACAAGATCAAGACACTGCTGAATGAGCAGATCAACAAAGAGCTTTACAGCGCATATCTTTACGTTGACATCGCAAATCACTACGACGAGCTCGATCTCGACGGCTACGCAAATTACTACATGATCCAGGCGCAGGAGGAGCGCGATCACGCGCTTCTGTTCTTGAAATATATGCAAAATAACGGCTGGAAGGTCACCCTGGAAGCGATCGCCAAGCCCGATAAGACTTACGAAGGCATTCTGGCGCCCCTTGAGGTTGCCGCTGAGCACGAGCGTTACGTGACAAGCCTGATCAACGCGATCTATCATGAGTGCTATGAGGCGAGAGATTACCGCACCATGAAGTTCCTTGACTGGTTTGTTGACGAGCAGATGGAGGAAGAGGATAACGCGGATTCGATGATCAACCGCTACAAGCTTTTCGGAAGCGATCCCAAGGGTCTGTACGCACTCGATCAGGAATACGCGGGTAGAGTCTACACCGCGCCAAGCCTCGTTCTGTAATTGAAAAACTATCAAAAAAAGGAGATAAAACCGATGAAATACGTATGCCCCTGCGGCTATGAATACGATCCCGCCGTCGGCGATCCCGATAACGGCGTCGCTCCCGGCACGGCTTGGGAAGACGTCCCTGCGGACTGGGTTTGCCCCGTTTGCGGACTCGACAAGGATTCGTTCGACGCAGCAGAATAATTGAATAACACGAAGAGAGCAGAGAAATCTGCTCTCTTTTGGTGGATGACTTTCCAGCCTTTTTAGAGAAAAAATTATTGAAATCCTAAAAAAATGTGCTATAATAAAATCAATATCACAAATTGAGAGGCTTTTTATGAAACATACTGATTTTCCTCCGATCATCGATTGCCGTGACGAGCAAAAAATTATCGAATTTCTCAAAATCATTGACAACACGCTCCCCGTTCCGCTTTCCGCACGCACCGATCTGACGAAATTCGTGCAGAAGAATCTGGCACGCGGACATATTCTGACCTTGCTTGACGGAGAAAACATTGCCGCCCTTGCCGTCTATTATCCTCGTTTTCGCTCCGAGGTCGATGCCTATTTTGACCTTCTTGCCACTGCTCCCGAACACGGTGGACGCGGCTATGGTTCAAGGCTAATGCAAGCAGCGGAGGACTCTGCCCGCGCAGAGGGGATGGTGAGAATGCACCTGCACACCAATATCGAGAACGTCGTCGCGCATACGATGTATAAAAAACGCGGCTACGAAATCGTCGAAACCGAACCCAAGCTCCATATGGTAAAAGAACTGTGCCCCGTCTGCGGCCTTGATAAGGACACGTTCGAAGCTGTGGAATAATGCAATCAAAAAGCAAGAGAGCAACGGAATCTGATATGTGAGACTCTTGGCTTTTCTGCCGACCGGTGGTTAGCAAAAGCTAACCACCGGTCGGATAAAAGAGGTTAGCAACCGCTAACCTCTTTTGTTTTCATTTTTTAATCTCTCAAAAGCGAGCAAGCGAGCCGGTACGCCATAACCAATCCCGTGCTCAGCAGCGCGCCGCCGACGACGTCACTCAGCCAATGCACGCCCGAGATCAGTCTTCCGATCACCATGAAAGCCGTGAAAGCAAGAATGATCGTGATGAGGCAACGGCGCAGAGCTCGATTTTTGACACGGTCACGCAGCTGCATAGCGGCTGTCGGCATCACGCACAAAGCAAGCATCGTCGTCGAGGAGGGATAGGACACCTCCAAAATGCCGTTGATCAAAACAGGTCTGTAATTGACGGCAAAGATCTCAAAAAAGAAATATGCCGCCATCACTATGACGTAAAAACCGCCGAGTACCCAAAGACTGCGGTCAACCCGCTGAAGGCTTCCCCGTCGGATCCACTGCGCAAGCCCCAGGATCGCGAACCCAAGCGCAACGGCAAACGGCACAAGCCCCAGCCAATCCGTGACGTGATACAGCCACCAATGCACGCCCGTCAAAGCGTGCACCCATCGGTTCAGCGTCGCTAAGCCAACGCGCGAGCCCTGCGGTCCGATTGCCTCCACATCAACGAGGCGAATCAGCAGCGTCCACAAAACAAACGCCGCGAGCAACCCCGCGGTAACGTACCAATTTCTTCGATTTTCTTTTCTCATGTTCAAGCACCTTCCTTTTGTTTTTGATTCGGCTTTCGCCAACATCCATGATAGGAACAGATGCGAAAAAAGTCAAGAAACGAAGCGTCACAGCCGTGATACGTTTCGTATCACGGCCTTTTGATCAGCGTCAGCGCCTTGATGATCCAGAGCATGAACAAAAACGCGGCGGCATACGGCTGAGATCCGATGATGAAGAGCATCGCTCCGAGCGCATTCAGAAGAAGCGAAACGAGATTCTTGGCGCGCAACCAGAGCGACAATCGGCAGCCTTGCAGCGTGAGCGTCAGAAGCCCCCACGCGACGATCGCGATAACGGCCGCGAAATAGATCGCTTTCAGCCACGGCGCGACCGCGGTCAGCGTCAAGAGAGAGACCGCCGAAAGCACCCCATTCTCGGTTTGTCCGAGGAACGGTAAAAAAAGGAAGCCTGCAACACTCAAGTCAAGCAATCCGAAAACCAGATCGCGCAGTCCGCCCTCCTTTTGCCTGTGATCCTCCTCAGCGATCCGCAGCACCGCATCGGAGGACAGAAGGTCGTCGAGCGTCACCGAGAAAAAGCCGGCGATCGCCCGCAGGGAATCAATGCCGGGATACCCCCTGCCCGATTCCCACTTTGAGATCGCGGCACGGGAGACGTAAAGCTTCGCGGCAAGCTCCTCCTGCGTCAGTCCCTTTTGTTTTCTTAATTCCTGTAATTTTTCGTGAAATTCCATAGCAAATGATCTTTCTTTCCTTTTTTCAAAGTCAAGGTACGGTCATTCCAGATCCAGATATTCACACGCAGCCAGCGCGGCAAGCGTGCCGTCCGCCGTTGCGGTGGTCAGCTGGCGAACGCGCTTCTGTCTGCAGTCTCCCGCGGCAAACACACCCTTTGCCGAGGTTCTGCATTCTTCGTCCGCCAAAATATATCCATCCTCGGAAAGTGAAACGGCATCCGCAAAAGCGGCATTCTGCGGCAGCACGCCAACCGCCAAAAAGACTCCCGCGACGGCAAGCTCGCGCCCCTCCCCGCTTTTGACGTTGCGAAGCGTCAAGCCCGACACCGCATTCTCACCCTTGATCTCCTCAACCACACTGTCGGTGATGATCTCGATCTTCTCGTTGTCCTCCAGCTTGTCCAACAGATATTTTTCTGCACGAAAGCCCTGACGTCTGTGGATCAAATAGACCTTTGTGCTGGTCTCGGCAAGCACCAACGCGTCCTGAACAGCGGTATTTCCACCGCCGACCACGGCGACCTCCCGTCCGCGAAAGAGCATTCCGTCGCAGGTTGCACAAAAGGAAACTCCTCTTCCGATTAAGCGCTCCTCACCCACAACGCCGAGCGTCCGATGTCCGACACCCGTGGCAAGGATCACCGCGCGCGCCGCAATCGCGCCATCCGAGGTCAAGACCTCGTAGCCGCCGTCTGTCGGACGCAAGCCCTTCACCTCCAACCATGCCATTTCGACGTTCAGCGCACGAAGCTGCGCCATCATCCGCTCGGCAAGCTCGAAGCCGGAGATCTCGGGTGCGCCCGGATAATTCTCGACCGTGCGTGACTGCACGATCTGACCACCGTAGATTTTTCCCTCCAGCAGCAGCGTCGATTTGCCGGCACGCAGCGCATAAAGCGCCGCCGTCATTCCCGCAGGACCGGCACCGACGACCGCAATATCATATTTTTTGACTTCCATCCGACTCTCCTCCTTCAGCGTGTTCCCGTCTCTCTCATACCGCGGATCTTTTCCTCGTTCGGTGTGACGATACAGGACCAATTGGTGTGATAGATCACAAATCCCGGCTTGCTTCCCGCAGGCTTTTTGACGTTGCGGACCAGGGTATAATCGACCTCTACGTTCTGCCCGTCCGCCCCCTTGGAATAAAACGCCGCGATTTCCGCCGCCTCGGTAAAATCCGTCACCGACGGCTCCTCGCCCTCACACAGCATCACCGTGTGCGAGCCCGGCAGATTTTTGACGTGGAACCAATAATCATTTTTTCCGGCCAATTTGTGCGTAATGTATTCGTTTTGCAGATTGTTCTTTCCGCAAAGCACGCGGAAGCCGCCGCTTGTGCGGAAGCGCGCAACCGTCGGTGTCACGCTCTTTTTGGGAGCATAATTTTTCATGCGAGAGGCATACCCCGAGCGATAAAGCTCATCGCGGATCTCCCCCAGGTCGGCGGCGGTCTCGGCATGCGTCAGCGCGTCAAACACACTGTCAATATAGCGCAATTCGCTCTCGCCGATCCCGATCTGCCGTGCCAGCTCCACCTTGGCGGTCTTGCTTTTGTTGTACTTTTTGTAATAGACTTGCGCGTTTGCCGAGGGAGAAAGACGTCCGTCAAGCGTGATGACCGCCGTTCCGAAGCTGCCGTCCTCCCGACAGTCCTCGTAGTCGGTCAATTCGACTCGCGTCATACCTCTTTGCAGACAATAGAGATTCGCCGTGATCAGATCGGCGTATTTTTTGTATTCCTCACCCTTTTTGCAGGCCTCGAGCTCCTCTCTTTGCAGCTCCAGCTTTTTCCGCAGGCGCGTATCGGCGTTGGTCAGGATCCGCAAAAGATCCGCCGCGCGTTGCTTGACGTGATTCTCGCGATCCCGCGTATGGAAAAACTCGTCGAGCAAAAGTCCCGCGCTCTCATAGTGACGCAGCTGAAAGTCGTCACCGTAGTGCCTCAGCTCGCAGAATGCATACTCAACCGGCTTGCCGTCACAAAAAACGGTCGTGGGAGAAAAGCGTGCGTCACGGATCATATCCGTCATTTCAAAAAAGGCATCCACCGTGCGTGCGCGGTCGACCTGAAACAAAAGCGCGTCGCTCCTACCCGAGGCGCGATACGCGATCTCTCTCGCCACAGCCGCGGAAATACCGAGGAATCGCGACGTGATCCATTTGTCGAGAGGGCGGTCGCCCCCTCCCTCCTCCAGCATCTCCAGGAAAGCCTCTCGCGTAACCGCGATCGGATCGGCCTTTTCCTGCTTTGGCGGAAGCTCGTAGGTCATTCCCGGAAGCACCTGTCGCAGACTCGACGTGGAAAAATCCACCGTGCGAAGCGCCGCGATGATCTTGTCGCCCTCACCCGTGAAGATCAGATTGCTGTATTTCCCCATAATTTCGGCATACAGACGTCGCGTGCAGGCAAAACCCATCTCGTCACGGGTCTCAAAGGAAAGCACCGCCACGCGCTCAAAGCCAGCCTGACGAACCTCCGAAAGCCTCGCGCCCTGCAAATGCTTGCGCAGAAGCATACACAGCATCGGCGGTGTCATCGGATTTTCCTTTTGCTGAGAGGTCATGCAAATGCGCGGCGTATTGGAGCCGGCATTGATCAAAAGACGCCGACCTCCCTCGCTGCCCCGCATCTGCAGAACGATCTCATCTCGCTCCGGCATAAATACCTTTTCAATTTTTGCGCCCAATGCCGTTTTGCGGATCTCATCGATCACGCACGCCAGCATCCCCGCGTCAAATGCCATGTTGATTCCTCGCTTTCCTACCTATAAAACACGCTTTTTCTCAAAAAAAGAAGCGAATATTTTGTTTTTCTGAAAAATTATCATAAAAATATTATATCATACCGTTGCATTTTTTACAAGAGAATGATATAATATTCTCATAAAAACATTTTCCGGAAAGGATTTTTGATCATGAACAAAACCGTAATCGGCATTGACGTGGGAGGAACGACGACAAAGATCGTTGGATTTTGCGATGCTGCGGACGGCACGAAAAAGCTCATCGCCCCCCAATTTGTCCGCGCAACCGATCCCAGAACCTCCATCTACGGCGCATTTGGAAAATTCACCGCCGAAAACGATCTGGAGCTTTCCGACATCGACCGCATTCTGATGACGGGTGCGGGTGCCTCGGTCATCACCAAGCCGATCTACAATCTGAACTGTAAGCCCGTTCCCGAATTTTCCTGCATCGGCATCGGCGGCCTCTATCTCTCCGGCCTGAAGGAAGCGATCGTGGTCAGCATGGGCACGGGAACCGCGCTCATTCATGCAAAAAAGGACCGGGAAAAGTACACGGTCGAGTATCTGGGCGGTACGGGAATGGGAGGCGGAACGCTGATCGGACTTTGCCGCAAGATGCTGGGGGTGGATACCATCGAGCACATCGAGCAGCTTTGTGCCGACGGAGATCTCAACAACATCGACCTCCGCATCAAGGACATCTCGCGCAGTCAATACCACGGAATCAATGAAAATCTCACGGCGGCAAACTTCGGAAAGGTGTCGGACCTGGCAAGCGGCTCCGATCTTGCCCTCGGCATCACCAATATGGTGGCAGAGACCATCATGATGCTCACGGTCTTTGCCGCAAGAAGCTACGGACTTCAGGACATCGTGCTGATCGGGAACCTCACCACCATCGAGCCGATCCGCAGCGTCTTCGAGCGTCATGCCGAAACCTTTGGCGTGCGTTTCCTGATCCCCGAAAATTCTCAGTTCGGTACCGTCATCGGTGCCGCACTCAGCGAGGGCGAATAATCCCCTCCAACAAAAAACCGATCTTTCTGCATGAAAGATCGGTTTTTTCATTCAAAACAGCTCCCACTCTCATTCGTCTCGCCCCATCGTCGCGAATGCCTGTCGGATCTCCTCCAGAGAATAGCCGTAACGTCCAAGCGAGGCAACGACCTTCCGACGCTCCTCGGGAGCAGTCGGAATCGCGCTGTAATGCTTTCGCAAAAGCTTGGCGCAATTTTCTGCAAAATCCACGGTTTCCAAAAGCATCGGAAGCCCCTCGATGGTCTCCTTTGCAAAGCCGCGCTCCCACATATGCGCGTAGATCCGCTTCGAGCCCCAAAGCTTTTGCAAGCATCTCTCAAATTCCCGACGAAGATACTCCTCCTCATTGATCATGCCCATCTGCTGCAGCTTTTTTGCCGCCTCCAGCGCGATCTCACGAGAGAATCCGCGCCGCGTCAGCTTTTGCGTCAGCGTATAGACCGTGTTGGCTCCGTACGAAAGCAAATTCTCGCTGCATCGGATGGCTTGACAAAGCCCGGATGCCGCCTCGATCCGCTCAAAGAACTCCTCGTCGATCTCGCCCTTGACGGGCTTGAGCTCGCAATATTGCTCCACCGTGAGCGGCAGTCTCTGCTCTTCCCGATGTTCCCCGGATTCGAAAAGAACACAAACCACCACCTCCGAGCCGTCGTTTTGTGCCTGCAGTGAGCGAATGGTGATTTTCATGGGGGCATGATAAAAATCAGCCTCGACGTGTGTCATTCATCTGCACCGTCATCCGACAGACGAAGATCAAAATCATCGTCCTCATCCACCTCAAACTCCTCGGTCTCGGGAAGCTTGGCATTCTCGCTCATAGTGCGAACGCGCTCCTCGATCTCCTTCATCAGGGCGGGATTGCTCTCGATCGTCTTGCGAACGTTTTCCTTTCCCTGACCGATTCTCTCACCGTTGTAAGAAAACCAGGATCCGCTCTTTTTAATGATCTCCAGCGCGATCGCATAGTCCAGCACCTCGCCGGAGGCAGAGATGCCCTTGCCGTACAAAATATCAAATTCCGCCACACGGAACGGAGGCGCAACCTTATTTTTCACGATCTTGCACTTGACGTGGTTTCCGTAAATATCGTTTCCATCCTTGAGCTGCTCGGTCTTGCGCACGTCGATGCGAACCGAGGCAAAGAACTTGAGTGCGCGACCGCCGGACGTGGTTTCGGGGTTGCCGTAGATCACGCCAACCTTTTCACGAATCTGATTGATGAACACGAGCACGCAATTGCTCTTGGAGATCACGCCCGAGAGTTTGCGCATCGCCTGAGACATCATGCGCGCCTGCACGCCGACCATCGACTGTCCCATATCTCCCTCGATCTCCTGACGCGGAACGAGTGCCGCCACAGAGTCGACCACAATGGCATCCACCGCACCCGAGCGCGCAAGAGCCTCACAGATCTCCAGCGCATCCTCTCCGCAATCGGGCTGAGAAACCAACAGATCGTTGATATCCACGCCCAATGCCTTGGCATAAACGGGATCGAGCGCGTGCTCAGCGTCGATAAACGCTGCAGTGCCGCCGATCTTCTGCACCTCTGCCAAAATATGCAAAGCGACCGTCGTCTTACCGGAAGACTCGGGGCCAAAGATCTCCACGATGCGTCCGCGCGGAACGCCGCCGATTCCGAGTGCAAGGTCCAGGGAGAGCGAGCCCGTGTGGATCGCCTGCACCTCCATGCGACTGTTTTCTCCCAATTTCATGATCGATCCCGCACCGAAGTTGCGCTCGATCTGAGACATGGCGGTGGCAAGCGCCTGCTTCTTTCCATCCGCATCAAGATTGACCGGAACTGCCGCTTTGATTTTTTTGGATGTTGCCATATTGATTTCTGTCCTTTCCCGGGGCAGACTCCGCCCCTTCCTCTTCGTTGGCTCTATTATACTCCGCTTTTGGAATTTTGTCAAGAGGTTTTCGAAAAATATTTTTCCATTTTTGGAATTTTAAAATCGACTTTTGCTTTTTCGGAAAATTCAAAGCCTCAAAAAATTCCAAAACAAATCTTATAATAAGGAAGCAAAGCCGACCGCATTTAGCCTTGGATGCTAAAGGACAGTTTTGAATAGTTAAAGCCTCGGCAGTTCAAATCTGCTGAGGCTTTTGTATTAAACCTTTTCTGCAATTATTATGTCCATACAATGCTTATGAGAAACTCCACTGCTGTTACAATCAAAAATTTTTTCCTCATTTTTTTCGAACAACCAATCGTGATAGTACGTAAATAACTCTCCGGATTTCCAATCTCCGGCGGCGATTTCGCTTTCTTCGATATCGGGCGGTAATGGAATGAATGGCTTTCTAACAAAAACATTTATGACATTTATTCCGTTTGCCACAGTGTGCATCTTCAAGCTATCAATGACACTTTTACGTTGTTCTTGCGGTATATAATGAAACACTCCGCTCGAAAAAATGATATCAAAATCTGTTTCAAGTCTAAAATCACGGATATCTGCTTTGAAAAAATCTATTTTAACACCACAGTGATCGGCAAGCTCACGTGCCTTTGATAAGCCTTGTTCCGAGATGTCAAAGGCAGTTACATTATATCCATTTCTTGCGAGGAAAACAGCATCCTTGCCCTCACCGCACCCTATGTCAAGCACTTTATATGGCTTGGTCGGAGGTTTGAGGCGCATAATCTCATAACAAAGATGGTTGGGTGACAAACCCCAATAATAACCCTCCACATCATATCGTTTGTCATATTCGGTTAGCGATTGCAAAGAATATCCAAGCAAAGAGTCTATAGAAACCTTAAGAATAGCGGCAAGTATGGGGAGAATCATAACATCGGGATAAGAAGTACCATTTTCCCATTTTGAAACAGCTTGAAAAGAAATATTAAGCTTTTCCGCTAATGCTTGTTGAGTCAATCCAAGCGACTTTCGCCTGTCAGTTATTATTTTACCGATATTCATAAGCATATCCCCCTTTAAGAAGTAATTATATTATACCACATTAGAAAATCATGGTCAATAACGTGCTTGTTGAACATTACAAGCTATTTCTACTGACAGTTGAAGCCTTCGCACCACTACAATTGGTGGTGAGTAAGTGCGCACTTGCAGGCAAAGAAAAACCCTCCCTTGTGCAAAGGGAGGTGGCACGGCGCAAGCCGTGACGGAGGGATTGTAAAGTTGAAATTTATACTAAAACAATCCCTCAGTCAGCTTTGCTGACAGCTCCCTTTACACAAGGGAGCCTCTGGCTGTAACCGTTTGTCTTTCTGTTACGTTATTGTAAAAACTGTCCTTAAGAATCCGAAGCATTCCCTTCCGCGCGTTTTTTCAAAAATTCTGCCGTTTTCATATTTTTCCGATCTCTCTTTTTGTGCTTTGAAATCGCAAAAAAATTAAAAATCCCCCTTGAAATCCATGCTAAATAATGCTATAATAAAAATTAGTATTAAAATGTGAAATCGCAGAAAGACAGAAAGGAACGATTCTTCATGACCGATCAAGATAATCGCCGCTCGCCCTCCGAGGCCTCCGACTCGATCGAGAACACCAAAAATCTCTTGCATGAGTTTGGTGCAGAGCCGAAGAAGCTCCCGCCGACGCCCGCGGCTTCGGAAGAGGTGCCTGCCACGCCCGAAGCAGCCGAAGTCAAGAAGCAAGCGACCGGCACCGACCATAAACCCAAACCCAAGCAGCCCGCACAGGCGCAAAAGAAGAGCGCAAGCGCGAGCAAGAGCGGGGCAAAAAAATCGACCGCCAATACCAAAGCAAAGGCGCAAAGTGCCAAGGAAAAAAATCTCCCGGATCGCGCGCAGGCATCCACGGCAACTCCGACTGCCGCAAAGAAAGAAAAAAAGGAGCCGACGGCTCCCGCGAGTGATCTGCCGCGCTCCGCAAGGCCCGCGCACCGCATCATTCCCTTCGTCCTCATCGTGCTGGCAGTCTTCATGCTGGTGTCGCTGACACTCAATCTGCTTTGCAATCAGGACAACGCCCTCAAGGACACCCCCGAGGCACATTGGATGGGCAGATTCGGATATTACATCTGCTATGCGCTCTTCGGCATGCTCGGTCCTGCCGTTCTCGTGCTTCCCTTCCTCATGCTCAATCTGGCATTCTTCTGGAAGAGATATATCGACAGCCGCGTCACCACCTCCAAGATCATCGTTTCGGTGTTGTTCGTGCTTCTGCTCAGCGCCGTGATCCACGTGGTATGTCTGACGCAGGTCCCCGTCGATCAGCGTCTGATCTCCGATCAAAGACTCATCGATGACGTCGGTGCCAAAATGACCGGAGGCGGTCTGCTCGGCGGAAGACTGGGATATTGGATGTTCATTCAATTCAACGTCACCGGCTCGATCATTCTTTCTGTATTTCTCCTTGCCGGCGGACTCTTCTACGTTCTGGGCATGACGCCTCAGAATCTCTGGAACAGCTACCGCGCCCGTCGCGCCGAGAAGCGCGAGGCGATCCGCGAACAAAAGGCCGAAAAAGCGGCTGAAGAAAAGGAACGGCCCACGACCGGAACACAGTTGAGTATCAACGACGGGCAGAAAGAGCCCGCACACAATAAAAAGAAGGGCGAGCCTTTGGAAGAGGACGCAGCCCCCAAGAAGAGCCCCGAGGACAAGCTTGCCCCCATGCCTCTGCCCCGCCTTGATCCGAACGACGGCTCCACGCTCTTCGTTCCGCGCGACGTCAACAGAAAAATGCGCGAGGAGCAGGCGGCAAAAGCGGCAGCAAAGCGTCCGACGCAGAATTCTCCGAGCACACCGAGTGCTTCGAATGCTTCGAGTGTGAACCGTCCCGTGACGCAATCTGTACCGCAAACGGCATCGCAGACCAATTCCAACTCTGCGCAAAACCGTGATACTGCGGTGGATCCGATCTTCCCCAAGGCGGCGGAATCCAAGATGCAGCGCAAAATGCCGAAGGCAGATCGCAACTTTGATTTGAAAAACGTTTTCATCGATCTGGGCGACGACAAGCCAAAGCCTGTCAAGACACAACCCAAGCACGCCCCCGTTCCGCCCGAGGTTCCTTTGAGCTCCGCAACGAAAAAGAGCGGCGCTCCCGCCTCCGGTACAGCACAAAGGCCTGCTTCGTCCGCCCCTGCATCGGCATCTGCCGCAGAAGCGCGTCCGATGAGCAAGCCCTCGACCCAAACACAAGGAGCAAAGGCCCCCTCGCTTTCATCGGTCAAGCCTGCCGCACCCTCGACAACCGCGAAAAACGATCCCAACAAGCCGATCTTCCGTCCCGCCGACACCACGAAAAACAAGGACTTCGGTCTTTCCAGCGAGGAGTTTGAAAGGCTGGAGGCCGAGCGTGCGGGCGTTTCTCCGAAAGCCGGATCCAAGACACCGAAGAAGCCTGCGACAGCCACCGAAAAGGCTTCTGCCGACAAAAAAGCTTCCGATTCCAAAAAAGGAGCAAGTGCAAAGCCCGCTCCCATCAAAAAATACGTCTTCCCTCCGATCTCTTATCTCCAGCCCGGTGAGCCGATGACGGCAGAAAACCGCGCCGAGATCCAAGCGAGCATGACGCAGCTTTCCGAAACGCTGACAAGCTTCCGTGTGCGCGTACAGGAAATCAACTATTCCTGCGGCCCCACCGTCACGCGCTATGAGGTCATTCTCGCACCCGGCGTGCGTGTCAGCACCATCAAAAACCTTGCCGATGACATCGCATTAGCACTCCGCTCCTCGGGCGGTGTCCGAATCGAGGCTCCGATTCCCGGCACGAATGCCGTGGGTATTGAGGTGCCCAACAAGACCCGCTCGACGATCTATCTGCGCGACATGATCGAATCCAAGGAATTCTCCAAGGCCTCCAGCAAGCTTGCCGCCTGCCTGGGTGCGGATATTGCCGGCGATCCGATCATCTTCGACATCGCCAAGATGCCTCACCTTCTGGTCGCGGGTACGACGGGAAGCGGTAAATCGGTGTGTATCAACTGCATCATCATGAGCCTGCTTTACAAGGTTCGTCCCGACGAGGTCAAGTTCATCCTCATCGACCCCAAGAAGGTCGAGTTCAGCATCTACAAGAATATTCCTCACCTGATGGCTCCCGTCGTCACCACGCCGAAGGATGCGGCAGGTGCGTTGCAGGCAGCGGTTGAGGAAATGGAGCGTCGCTTCGAGATCTTTGAGAACGTGGGCGTTCGCGACGTCAAGGGATACAATTCTGTCACCGCAGACGATCCCGACATGCCGTATCTGCCCCACATCGTCATCATCATCGACGAGCTCGCCGACCTGATGATGACCGCGAAGAACGAGGTCGAGACCGCGATCTGCCGCATCGCCCAAAAGGCGCGTGCCGCAGGCATGCACCTGATCATCGGTACACAGCGTCCCTCTGCGGACGTCGTCACCGGCCTGATCAAGGCAAACGTTCCCTCCTCCATCGCATTCGCCGTCAAGTCCCAGATCGACTCGCGTGTCATTCTGGACCACGGAGGTGCCGAGGCTCTGACCGGACGCGGAGATATGCTCTTCGTGCCGATCGGCGCGATGCGAGACACCCGTGTGCAGGGCGCGTTCGTGGATGACAAGGAGGTCGAAAAGATCTGTGAGTTCATCCGCGCGACAAACGGTACGGCACAGTACGACGAGAAATTCATCTCCAAGCTCAAGGAGCTTGCCGCACAGTGCGGAAACCCGGACTCTCGTCGTGATCTACCGCCTCCCACCGACGGTGAAAAGGCAGACGATCCCAAATATGCCGACGCAGTGCGCGTGGCGATCGAGGAAAACCGCATTTCCACCTCGCTCCTTCAGCGCAAGCTTGAGGTCGGATATTCCCGCGCCGCCAAGCTGATCGACCGCATGCAGTCCGAGGGCATCGTTTCCCCGCCCGACGGCTCCAAGCCTCGCTCGATCCTCATCTCCAAGGAGGAGTATTTCGAAAAATTCCTCGACAACGCCGAGGACGGGCAGGAATAAGTATGAAATTTGTGAGGGGCTTTTTGAAAAAAGCCCCTCACACCTTTTTTTGCCTTCGGCGACCAGAGAAACTTTTTTGAAAAAAGCCGCTGCGGCGGGGCTAATCTCGGGGATGTCTGTGCAAACAAATCCCCCGATGATGAGCCATATGCTATGCAACCCTCTTTTCCACACCCCTTCAAAACCTTTCATCGCATTGGATGTAAAGATATTTCTTCATTTGTGCGCTCGACCAATCAATTTCTCCCACGGCTATTTGAGGACCCACGCCCCCAAATAGCTTTTTTGTCTGCAAAATTAAATTTACAAATGTTTTCATTTTTTTTTGTAATTTCTATTGACAATCATATGATTGTATGTTATAATTTAGTAAAAGAAACCTTTTATGGGGATTCTGCTTGCACTGCAAGCAGCGCTGCTATCCTCCCGGTGGAGGGCTTGCAAGATTCCTTGGAATAATTCGAAAAATTAAAATTTTATTCACAGAAAGGAAAATGGTTATGAAACAAACCGCGCTTTCCCAACAAATCATTCAAGAGATTTCTCGCAAAGGAAAAAAGAAGTTACTTTGGAGTATTGTAAAGACACTGCTTGTTTACGGTATTGGCTGGACGGCTTTGGTGTTAACCGGAAAACAGAGCGATCGTTTTACGCTCTCTTCCCCACCCATATGGTTTTGGATCGTATTTGCAATCATTTTGATTTTCCCTATCTGGAAATTTCAAATTTACAAATTTTTCAAGCCTTCCTTGCGCGGAGAGGTGATCGAGCTGGAAAACACCCAACGTCTTGGCGGAAAGAAGGGCGACGTTAGCGGATACATCGATACTTTAAACATTGGGCAGATGGGAAGGGTTGACACTTGTATTATAACGGTCAAGGATGCTCGTGCGGGCATTCGAAAATACGAGTTTTTGAGAGAGGCCGCACAGTTCGCAAGAGAATACTATCAGCAAGGGGATTTGGTTTTCGTTCCTATGTTTGCCGAATATCCTTTTAATGAGAGCCGTGATTCTGAAAAAAACTTTTGTCTGTGTTGCGGCAAACTGGGAGACGAGCGTGAGACGACTTGTTCTAATTGCGGAGTTCCCTTTGTAAAAAAAGAGAATAAGGAGCCAAAATGAACCTACAACAGAAAATAAAAAATTACGGAATCGTCATAGGACGCGTAGTCGCTTTATATTTCATATTTGTTTTGATTTCTTTTGTGTCATGGTCTTCTTTGAAAAATCCTACTATGTTCGAAGCGAATATAAGAGGCTTTTGGACCGACACTGTATCTGCGCGGGTGAGCTTTTTTTATGGCGCGATCGTATTCTTTTCTCTGTCCAGTGTGTTTCAACTTCACAATGTGGAACTGAAAAATCGCTTTTACGAAAAGGGAGTTAAAACGTCCTCTTTCTTACAAAACTGCACCTTGATTTTTCGATCGTCACTGTTTTGGATTGAGATTGTTACGCTTTCTGTTTCATTGCTGATTTGCTCAGCTCTTCCGCCCCTCTCTTTTTTTCGCAATGGCTTTCTTGTTGGTGTTTCCGATCTTCGCCAAATACCGATGATTTTCGGCGCGTTGTGCCTGTTTGTGCTGTTCTATTTTTTGGCAACGCTTTCCACGTTGAATTGGTGGGGGAGACATCTCAAAAGACGTTCCGATGAAAAATCCCCCTTGCGGGGGCTTTTGATACAACTCAGCTATACCGTCGCGCTGTGGATGTTCGGTGGAGTGCCCTTGTCGGTCCTCTATCCCTTGTCAATCGGTTTCTTTAAACTATTTTACATATATTGGATAGAGCTTCTCATCATCGTACTCATCGTACTCTTGATAGTGCTGATATTTCAATATCTCATCGTTATGGTTCATCGAAAAATATTAATCGAAAGAATCCGACGCATATGCAAAAAAAACGGCTACCAACTCAAGGTGGAGGGTCATCCCTATCTTGGGGCGTGGATATCAGGTGCCGATTCTCGGATCGGTATTCAAACCGACGAGGCGCTCTACGTTTGTCGCTTTGTCGGCGGCATGCAAGGAAAAAATCCTTTGGATTTGCACGAGAACGGGATGGCGGAGTATTCCAAATTCCGGATTTGGTGGAGTCACGTCGTTTTTGAACCCTACGCATTTGAAGCCGAGAACGCATCTCAAAAGATTTTGCTTGCCTGTCCTTGTCGCGGATTGATTTTTGCAAGGGACGGAAGCGAGCGAAGACCATTGGAGTTTGGGGATCGCGTGATGGACTATAAGGTTTACGATGCCGTTGGATTTCTCAATGCGTTGAAACGCAAATGTATATAACGCAGCATCAAAAAGGAGGCCGATGACGGGGCTGTTTCCTTGACAAACAACAAGAAAGCATTATCTGTTGCCACACAGATAATGCTTTCTTTCTATTCCCTTTTCCAAAAAGCTTCTTGAAAGGATGAAGGGTGAGGAAAACTTTTTGAAAGAAGCTTCTCTTCCCCCCTCAATATTATTATCATCTCCTACCGTAGAGGCGGTTCCAATGCAGGAATTTTTCAGCGGAGAGACCTGCGAGCTGCTCTTTGGTCAGGCGATAGCTCCAGTTGCCTGCCGCGCGGCCGGGCGTATTGATGCGGGTATCGCGACCGAACAGGAGAAGATCCTGCACGGGAAGGATCAGAAGTCCCGCATGGCTTGCAAACATCGTGCGCAGAACGGCATCGTAGCAGGCGTTCCAATCGCCCTCGTAGCCGCAATATTCCATCAGACGCGCGCGTGTTGCCTCGTCCAGCTCCCAAACGAAGCCAAGCAGCGTGTTGTTGTCGTGCGTGCCTGTATAGGCGACGCAATTCAGATCGTAATTGTGCGGCAGATGCGGAGAGTTTTCGTCACCGAGGAAGCCGAACTGCAAAACGCGCATTCCGGGGCATCCGCTCTCCTTGACCAGCCGATGCACGGCGGGAGTAATATCCCCCAGATCCTCGGCAATGATCAGCTTCTCTCCCGCGACGCGACGCAACGCGCGAATCAGGGACATTCCCGGGCCCTTTTTCCAGACACCGTTTCGTGCGGTCGTCTCGCCCGCGGGGATGCTGAAATAGGACTCCAGACCGCGGAAATGATCGACACGAACACCGTCAAACAGCTCAAGCATGAAGGCCATTCGCTCGCACCACCACGCGTATCCGTCGGCTTTCATGCGGCGCCAATCGTACAAGGGATTTCCCCAAAGCTGACCGTCCTCACAGAAATAATCGGGCGGTACGCCCGCAACGGCTGTGGGACGCTTGCGCTTGTCAAGCTGAAAGAGCGATTGATTTGCCCAGACGTCGGCGCTGTCGTAGGCAACGTAGATCGGAATATCTCCCACGATCGAGATCCCGCGCGCGTTGGCATAGCGCTTGACCTCACACCATTGGCGGTAAGCCTCATATTGCGTAAACTGCCATGCGGCAAGCACCTCTCCGTCGGGGGTCTCGGTCTCCCAATCCACCCATTCCCTGCCGCTGTTCGACGCCTTGATCGCCATGAAGCGGCAAAAGCTTGCCGTCTGCGGATGCGCCTCCAAGAAGGCATCAATGGGTGCGCGATCCTTCACTCTCGACGCAGCCTTGGAAAGCAGAGCAAAGCGCTCCTCCCAAAGACGCTCAAACTCGCAAAGATAGGGTGTTTTTTGCTTTGCCGCAAAAAGCTCCTCGGCACTCAAAAGGCCTTGATCAAAGAGCGTGGGAAGGTCGATGAAATTGGGATTGATGCTGAAGGCACTGAAGGATTTATAGGGAGAATTGCACTCATCCGGCAGACAGAACGGAAGCACCTGCCAAGCCGAAAATCCGCCGTCGGCGAGAAAGTCGATCCACTCGCGTGCCTCCGCACCGAACGAGCCCTCGGAATAATTTCCCCACAGGGATGAGACGTGCATCAGCACGCCGCTGCTACGTTTCATAAACAGATCCTCTCAAAATCAGAATTGATATTATTATAGCAGATTTCCCCGTCGGTTGCAACCGATTTGCGTGATTTTTTTGCAATATGTACGCGTTTTCGTTTGAAAATCGTGATCTTTCGTTATTTTTGTATCTTGACAAAACGTCAAAATTCTCATATAATTATAATAGTATTTTTATTTCTCGGAAGGAATCCGATTGAAAACGACAAATTCGAAAGGACATTTTGGCAAAATTATGGGACTGAAAGTAGTAAAATTCGGCGGCTCTTCTCTGGCAGACGCGGAGCAATTCCGCAAGGTTGCCGCCATCATCAAGGCAGACCCCGAGCGTCGTTACGTGGTAGCCTCTGCCCCCGGCAAGCGCTTCTCCTCCGACGTCAAGGTCACCGATATGCTCTATCACTGCTATGACATGGTGCGCAACCGTGAGGATATTACCGAATATTTCACGCAGATCAGCGAGCGCTACAACGGAATCATCCGTGACCTCGGTCTGACCTTTGACATTTCGGGCGAGCTGGACTATATCCGCAACGCCATCATGCACCATTCGGGACGCGATTTTGCGGCCAGCCGCGGTGAGTACCTCAACTCCCTCATTCTCGCAAAGTTCCTCGGCTTTGATTTCATCGACGCCGAATCGGTCGTGTTCTTCCGTGAAAACGGTCTTTACGACGACGAAAAGACCAACGATGAGCTGAAGAAGGAGCTGAAGAATCACGAATACGCGATCATTCCCGGCTTCTACGGCGTCATGCCCAACGGCACCATCAAGACCTTCAGCCGCGGTGGCTCCGACATCACCGGATCGATTGTTGCACGCGCAGCAGAGGCAACGATCTATGAGAACTGGACCGACGTTTCGGGTTGCCTGATGGCAGATCCCCGCATCGTTGACGAGCCGCTTCCCATCAAGACCATCACCTACAGCGAGCTGCGTGAGCTTTCCTACATGGGCGCGTCGGTGCTTCACGAGGAGGCGATCTTCCCCGTCCGCTATGCGGGCATTCCGATCAACATCCGCAACACCAACGTTCCCTCGGCGCCCGGCACCATGATCGTTTCCAGTACCAATGAATATGACACCGAGCGCGTCATCACCGGTGTCGCCGGCAAAAAGGGCTTCTCGGTCATCACCATTGAGAAGGACATGATGAACTCCGAGGTCGGCTTCGGCAGAAAGATCCTCGACGTCCTGGAGGACAACGACATGCCCTTTGAGCATCTGCCCTCGGGCGTGGACACCATGAGCGTGGTCGTCTCCACCTCCTATCTCGACGCGCGCCGCGAGCGCATCATCGCCTCGATCAACAAGCGCGTGCGCCCCGACAGCGTGGTCATCGAGGACGGTCTGGCACTTCTCGCAGTTGTCGGACGCGGCATGGTCAAATCCAAAGGTACCGCCGCACGCGTCTTTGACGCGATCTCGGATGCCGACATCAACATCCGCATGATCGACCAGGGCTCGAGCGAGCTCAACATCATCGTCGGTGTCGAGGAGCGCGACCTCGAAAAGGCACTCAACGCGATCTACAGAGAATTTGTGAAATAATTTGATTTTCAAAACAGAGCAAGGAGGCTTCTTCTCCTTGCTCTGTTTTTATTTTCCCTCGAAACACAAGCAAAACGAAAAATGTCACTTTTTTTATAAAAACCGTCACTATTTCCTCTTGAAATATTGATTTTTTTTTGTTATAATGAAGAAAAAGATGCGCGGAGGTAAGCGATGCGTTGCAATATTGTTTTGTTGATGGCGGGTATCTGTGACGGTACCATGCAAATATGGAGAGAATCTCTGCACCGCTGTAACCGCATCCATATGCCACTCGACGGAAAGGCATATTATCGCGACACCGACGGAGACAAGCTCCTGGACACGGGAGAGGCATATCTGCTCGTCAACAGCTTCGCGCGGAATTTCACGCTGATCCCCGAGAACCGCTATCATCACCTGTATCTTGATTTTCAGACGCTACCACCCTTGACGAGCCGCGACGTACAGGCTCTGGACGTAGCAAATGATCCGCTCGCGCGCGCCCTTCTGGATGCCGTGAAGGCGATCATCCTCGAAAACGATCCCGAAAACGCGCAAATCCGCTCGGAAAACGCCGAGGCGTTTGCGCAAATCAGCGGGATCCTGGAGGTTCTGATGAGGCATCTCCAGATCCGCTATTCTCTCCGTGTGGTCGAAAATCCCAAGATCGCACGCGCGATTCAATACATTGAGGAGCATTATTCCGAGCCCCTTCGGAACGAGGAGATCGCCGAGCAGCTTCACCTTGACCCGAAATATCTCATCCGTCTTTTTCGACGCTATATGGATATGCCGCCGCATCAATATCTGTCACAATGTCGCATCGAGCACGCAATGACAGAGCTGCACAGCGGAAGATCGGTGGCAGACACAGCGTTTGCCTGCGGCTACCAAAGTGAGGCCGCCTTCCGCATCGCCTTCAAGCGCATCACCGGCTACTCCCCTACCATACGAAAATCAGAACATAAATCATAAATAAAAATATCACAACAGAAGGAGAATCAAACATGAGAAAGAATCATTTGATCGGTCAGTATCCCGTCATCGGCATCCGTCCCACCATCGACGGCAGACGCGGCGTTATGCGTGTGCGCGAATCGGTAGAGGACAAAACAATGGGCATGGCAAAGCAGGCTGCCAAGCTGTTTGAGGAAAACCTCAGATATGCCGACGGCACGCCCGTCAAGGTCGTCATCGCAGACACCACCATCAGCCGCTTCCCCGAGGCTGCCGCTTGCGCCGAGAAGTTTGCGCGCGAGGGCGTTTCGATCACGCTGACCGTCACTCCCTGCTGGTGCTACGGCTCCGAGACCATGGACATGGATCCCCACACCATCAAGGGCGTTTGGGGCTTTAACGGAACCGAACGTCCGGGTGCTGTCTATCTTGCCGCAGTACTTGCCGCACACGCGCAGAAGGGACTTCCCGCGTTCGGTATTTACGGCAAGGACGTGCAGGATATGAACGACACCGATATCCCCGCAGACGTGCAGGCAAAGCTGCTCCGCTTCGGCCGTGCCGCAGTCGCAGCCGCGTCCATGAGAGGCAAGTCCTATCTGCAGATCGGTTCTCTTTGCATGGGTATCGCCGGCTCGCAGATCGACGTCAACCTGATGGAAGACTATCTCGGTATGCGTGTGGAGTCCGTCGACGAGGTCGAGATCATCCGTCGCATGACCGAGGAGATCTATGACAAGGACGAGTTTGCTCGCGCCAAGAAATGGTTCAAGGAAAACTGCAAGGTCGGCTTTGACAAAAACCCCGACATCATCCGCAAAACCGACGAAGAGAAGGAAAAGGATCTCGACTTCAGCATCCTGCTCGCCATGATCATCGAGGACCTGATGAACGGCAACGCAAATCTGCCCGAGGGCTGTGAAGAGGAAAGACTCGGTCACAACGCCATCGCCGCAGGCTTCCAGGGTCAGAGACAGTGGACCGACTTCTATCCCAACGCAGACTTCGCAGAGTCGATCCTCAACTCCTCCTTCGACTGGAACGGCACGCGTGAGCCCTACGTTCTCGCAACCGAGAACGATACCCTCAACGGCATCGGCATGCTCTTCATGAAGCTTCTGACCAACCGTCCGCAGATCTTTGCCGACGTGCGTACCTATTGGTCCGAGGATGCGGTCAAGCGCGTCACCGGCTACCAGATCGAAGGCAAGGCAAAGGAATCGAACGGATTCATTCACCTGATCAACTCGGGTGCCGCTTGCGTGGACGCAAACTGCCGCGCGAAGGATGAGAACGGCAACCCCACCATGAAGGAATGGTACAACGTCACCGAGGAAGATCAGAAGGCGATCATCTCCAACGCCGAGTGGTGCCCTGCAGACAGAGCTTACTTCCGCGGCGGCGGATTCTCCTCTCGCTTTGAGACCAAGGCAGAGGTTCCCTGCACCATGATCCGTCTGAACATGGTCAAGGGACTCGGACCGGTGCTTCAGATCGCAGAGGGCTGGACGCTCGATCTGCCCGAGGCAGTCTCCGACAAGCTTTGGAAGATCACCGACTACACCTGGCCCTGCACGTGGTTCGCACCGCGTTGCGACGGCAAGGAGGGCTCTCCCTTTGAAAACGCCTACGAGGTCATGAACCATTGGGGCGCAAACCACGGCGCGATCAGCTACGGTCACATCGGAGCAGACCTCATCACGCTCTGCTCGATGCTCCGCATCCCGGTCTGCATGCACAACGTGCCCGAAAAGGACATCTTCCGTCCCGCAGCTTGGAACGCGTTCGGTTCGGACAAGGAAGGACAGGACTACCGCGCTTGCGCAACCTATGGCCCGCTCTTCAAGAAGAACTGAGAGCCAACGTTTGATCAACAAAAAAGGAGACAGAGAATATGAGTTCCTATATTCGCAAAAAGACCGCGGGAGACACCGATTGGTTTTTCCATGACCGCTTCGGTATGTTCATCCACTTCGGCGCTTATTCGCTGGCAGCGCGCCACGAATGGGTCAAAACCAAGGAGTTTGTTCCCGAGGACAAATATCAGCTTTACGTCGACCACTTCAACCCCGATCTCTACGATCCGAAGGATTGGGCAAGAAAGGCAAAGGAAGCGGGCATGAAATATGCCGTGCTGACCACCAAGCACCACGAGGGCTTTTGTCTCTTCGACAGTGCCTACACAGATTATAAATCCACCAACACCCCCGCAGGCAGGGATTTGGTGAAGGAATTTGTGGAAGCCTTCCGCGCCGAGGGACTCAAAGTGGGCTTCTACTACTCCCTCATTGACTGGCACCACCCCGAATTCCCCATCGACCCCAACCATCCCAGACGGGACGATTCCGATGTGGCTGAGCAAAACAAGAGCAGGGACATGAAAAAATACGCCCAATATATGCGGGATCAGGTGCGGGAGCTCCTCACCAATTACGGCAAGATCCACCTCTTGTGGCTGGACTTTTCCTATCCGGGCGTGCCCAATCCCAACCGTCCCTGGCTCGTCGGCAAGGGTGCCGAGGACTGGGAGGCGAAGGAGCTGACCGATCTCGCCCGTTCGCTCCAGCCGGGCATTATGATCAACAACCGTTCGGGCCTGGAGATGGATCTCTGGACTCCCGAGCAGTATCAGCCTACCGAGCCTCTGTGCCATCCCGTCACCGGCGATCGGGTAGTGTGGGAAGCCTGCCAGACCTTTTCGGGCTCATGGGGCTATCATCGGGA
>JAZSJS010000029.1:0-3120 GCA_045534435.1 Eubacteriales bacterium | reverse complement strand
TGAACTTCAACCCTGTGACCGTGATACACTGGAAGACAGCATTGGTGCCATGCGATATCTGGCTACAGCCTATGAGTATATGTGGCGCATCGCCTATGCTATTCAATACTATAAAAGACTCTTGGAACTGCAAGCCGAGTTGTTTAAGCGTTTCGGTGAGAACGATGAAAATTGCAGCGATGATTATTACATAGCACTACGTACACGCAATTATTATGGAAAAGACAATTGCGACGATCTCGTTGAGCTGGCAAAAGAGATTATGCCGGAGGGCAAGCGAAAGGAAATTGAAAAGCAGATCTTTGACGATTTCCATCCGCTGAAGCATGATCCCGTGGAGCTGACCCAAGCGTATCTATCGGTTATTGATGAGGTAGAACACCAAATGGATACCGATAAAGTAAAGAAAATGCACCACTTTCAAAGGAATGACGTATTCCGTCGCCTTCTCCGAAAATACGGAGTAGAATGGCGACCGATGACGGAGCTGAACCCCGGTGTGCATTTTGATTGAACGAATATAAACCTGCAATGACATAACAAGGAGATAACAATGGCAATGACAATAAGCTATAACAAGCTATGGAAGGTACTTGTAGATAAGAAGATGAGCAAGGCAGACCTCAGACGTGCAACCGAAATGGCATCAAATACCATGACAAGCCTTCGACGCGATAAGAAGGTCTCGCTTGATATTCTGCTTCGTATCTGCGAGGTTCTGGATTGTGATATCGGCGATATTATGAGTGTGCATAAGGAAGAAACGGACAGCGCCCGTGAGTTGTAAGATAGAAAGTTAGCGACAAAGGAGGCGATCGCGTGGGCAAAACAAAGAAAAATAGAAAACTGATCAAGGCAGCTAAGATGGGCAAGCCCTATGCAATGTATCAGCTCGGCATCTGTTACCAGCTCGGTCGTGAACGCCCTCAGGATATAAATGAGGCGGCAACGTGGATCGCAGATGCAGCCGAAGCGGGCTATGCCCCGGCAATTGAATGAATGAAGGACTATAGCATTGATGATAACGTTTCTGTGCAGGCAGAAGCATAAGGGAGGAAGGCACAATGGCAGATAAGAAAACCTTGGATGTCGTTTTGGAGAAGGTTGGCGATCAACCGTTAAAGACCACAAAAGTATTGTGTGGAGCGTTGGGGCTTGGTCTCGCTGCGGCAAAAGGTATGGTGGATAAAGCACCGACAACTGTGGCAAAGGGACTCGACAGCGACAAAGCAATCGCTCTCAAAAAAGAACTGGAAGCTCTCGGCAATACCGTGTCTATCCCCGGTATGGAAACGAAAACGGAAGCTCCTATGACCGCGAAAAAAGCTACAGAGCCGAAGAAAGCAACGGCACAAAAATCTGCCCCCTCTCCTTTAACTGCGTCCACTCCATCTAACGATGATTTTGATGCTATCTTTGGAGGTAGTACAGCAAAAAAGACTACGGCTCCGACAAAAAGCAATGGTGGTACAAAATTCACTCCCAAGTCGACAGTAGATAAGATTTCCGCAGCCCCAAATGATGAATTTGACGCTATCTTCGGTAGCAATGAGTCGAAATAGAAGGAGCTACTATGAACGGTGAAGTGATATTATCCATATGCGCGATACTGACGCTACTGATTTTCGCGGTTGGCGTTGTGCTGGTCATACTGAACAGAAAGGATCTCAAGCGCATAGTGCGGATTCTTGGCGTATGCGTCTTTTTGATGCTGATGTCGGGAATCTATCCCTACTACGCCGAGGAAACCTATGCCATAGGTCTTACGCTCGTTGAGAGTATGTGCGCGATGCTGTTAAACTCCAATCCGGGAGAGATTCTGGCGGGCTTTAACGGCTTTGATGTGGCATACATCCACGTATACAAAACGGCGCTTCTTGTATTGCTCATCGTTGCGCCTCTCTTCACTGTTGGTATTACCTTGTCCTTTTTCTCGGAGAAGTTCACGCGGATCGTGTATCGCATTCGCTCGAACTTTAAGGATACCTACCTCTTTTCAGCGATCAACGAGCGTACGCTGTGTATTGCCGAAGATATTGCAACGACACATAAAAAGGCGGTCATCGTCTTTGCACTGCGGATATCCAAGGAGGATATCGATGCAGAGATACTTGCACGTATCAAGGATATCAACGCATACGTGATCAATGACGATATCGTGCAGATCGGACACACACTTCGTCATGTCCGCAATTATTACCTATTGGGTACTGACAGTAGCGAAAACCTGGATACCGGTCTTCGTCTTTACAAGAAGTACAATGGTGAGCATACCGATAAGGTCAATATGTGGCTATACACCAAGAATGAGATATCCGAGGTTATCTTCGACCATCTGTACGAAACCTTCAATGTGAGGCTTATCAACGAGGAAGGTCTGATTGCAAGAGCTCTTGCCACCGACTATCCTCTCTACGATGCGGTGAAGGACGGAAAACTCTCGATCCTCCTTGTTGGTGGTGGTAATATCGGTCTTGAAATTCTCCGCACGCTGACGATGTGCTCCTGCCTCGGTGACGATGTGCGAGTGGATATCAACATCATCGATCTTAACGGTGAAAAAGCAAAGGATACCTTTGAAAAGACCTCACCCGCCCTTGCGGAGAAGTGGAATATCAAGTTTCACAGCGCCGACATCAAGACTTCGAATTTCACCGAGGTACTGAACGGTATCGAACCTACATATATCGTTGTTTCTCTCGGCAGCGAAACGCTGAATATGGAAACGGCACTTTATATTCGTCGAAAATACGGCATTGATGGTGATCTCCCCCTCATTCACGCCCTTGTGGATCATAAGAGCATCGACGAGCAAATTACACCGAACCTTTGCGTTTCGGATTGGAAATATAACCCCGAGAATCGCAAATTTGAAAGCACGCCGATCTGTTCCTTTGAAATCAAGACCTTCGGCAGCTACGAGGATACCTACAAGGGACTGCGTATCGGTGCATCCTACCGAGATTGTCTCGCTGTTGCGGTGAACGCCGCCAACCGTGGCATTACGGCGGTAGATAGCGTGAATAATGCCGAAGCACTTACCGACCTATACAATCAGGTTTGCTTCTACAAGGATTATTCCGACGCATTTGCGGTATCGATCCCGTATAAGCTGTGGCT
>JAZSJS010000167.1:0-4180 GCA_045534435.1 Eubacteriales bacterium | reverse complement strand
AGCGGGATCTACGAAGGGGTTTTATAGATCCCAACGCCAATGGCGTTGCCCTCCCTGTGGTCGGGTTCGACTCCGGAAACACCACACCGTGGTGTTCCCTTCTCTCAGGATGACACGCTGGAATGACATCTCGGTCAATCTCAATCAATCAATTGTTCCTCCTTTTCCGTGGGCAAAACAAAAATAAAAGCCATTTTGGGTGGTGGTCCCCAAATAGCCGCGGGAGCTATTGAATGAGCGAGCGCAGAGATAAAGAATTACCTTTACACCCATGCGATAAAAGTTTTTGCGGGGGCGTGGAAAAGAGGCTTGCATAGCATACGGATCATCATCGGGGGATTTGTTTGCACAGACATCCCCGAGATTAGCCCCGCCGCAGGCGGCTTTTTTCAAAAAGCGCCCCCACAAAAAAAGAAAGCCATTTTGGGTGGTGGTCCCAAAATGGCCGCGGGAGCAATTGAAAGAGCGAGCGCAGGGATGAAGAATTACGTTTATACCCTCTGCGATAAAAGTTTTTGAAGGGGTGTGGGGGAACTTTTCTCCCAAAAGCTCCGTTAGCGTAAAACAGCGTGTAAAAAATAATTGTTTGGAATTTTTGGGTGGTAGTACCGAGGTTTTCTTTCTCGGTACTGCTTTTGTGTTGCTCTATCAAGCACCGGTCGGTGGGCTTGATTTTGTTTTTGTGTCCTTGTTCCCGTATGTCCTTGTTTCTTTGTCTTTTGTTTTACGGTTTCAATTTTCGGCTGGATTCTTTTTCGCTTCTGTGAGATATGATCCTTGATTATTGGAATCTATCTCCAGTTTGATTCCACAGCGCAGGTAGATCTCGAGTCCATTGCCGATCGGTTTTCCGTTTTCGGTTGTCGTACCCTTTGGCGGGCGTTCGTGGACGAAGATCTTTTCGATGAACGCCGTCAGGATCTCGGCGGTCAGCTCTCGGATGTCGGTGTAGCTATCTGCTTTCTTGATAAAGCTTTCCAGTTGCTCGTCATTCGCCTTTTGCTGTGCCAATATGGTTTGCAGTTCGGATACCCTTGCTGTCAGTTCTTTTTGTTCTGTTTGGTATCGTCCCGTTTGCCTGTGATAGCGTTCGGAATCCAAGCGTCCAAAGGCATATTCCTCGAACACCTTTTCCATGAGTACGTCCAGCTCCTTGATCCGCTTTTCTGCATTTCCAAGCTCAATCCTCGTGCTTCGTTGGTTCTTTTGGTTCAAGGTATCAAGGTTTTCTCTTGCCATTGCTCGGAACGCATCGGGATTGTTTCTTGCGCTCTCGGTCATGGTACGAATGACTTGCAACAGGATGGTATCCAAGGCTCGCTCTCCGATGTAATGCGAGGTACAGACCTTTTGCCCATAGCTTTGAAAGCTTGAACAATAATATTTTTGATAGGATTTCTTATTACTTCGAATAATATACATTCGTTTCCCACAGGTGGCACAAAAGAGCAGGTTGGCGTATTTGTCGGGTATGCCTTTCTTGGGTTCTCGTTTTCGTCCTTCCAAGAGCTTTTGTATCAGGTCATAGTCGGCTTTCGAGATCAACGCCTCGTGAGAATCGGGAGTAATTGTCCATTCCTCGGGCGGGGTGTGGATCTGCTTTTTGCGTTTGAAGGATGGCTTTTTGGTCGTGCCAGCCACCATACACCCCGTGTAGATCAGATTGTGCAGAAGGCATCGGATCGTATGCGTATTCCAAGAATACTGAAGCGTCGGATTCTCGATCGACTTGCCCTTTTGGGTATCGGCGTACGCCTTAGGTGTCAGGACCTTGTTCTGCTCCAATTCTCGGCAAATGCGGTGGAGGTTTTGGTCGATCAGAAATTGCTTGGCAATCCATGCGACCGTCTCCTTGGTTTTGGGATCGGGGATCAGCTTACCCTTGTGCTCGGGATCTTTTCGATATCCGTACGGTGCTTTGGGACCGAGATATTCTCCGCGCCGTTTTCGCAGATCGTGGACGGTTTTGATCTTTTTACTCGTGTCGCGTGCTTGCCACTCGTTGAAAAGATTTCGCAGACTTGCCATGTCATTTCCGCTACACTCGATCGCGGTGTTGACGTCATCATGAACGGCGATGTATTGAAAGTCATGGTCAACCGATAGCGTCTCGATGAATTCATCCGTGCGGATATGATCTCTGCCAAGCCGCGAGAGGTCCTTGGTGATGACTGCGCCAATCTTGCCAGCCTTGATGTCATTTAGCAACTGTACAAATCCAGGGCGGTCAAAGTTGGTTCCCGAGTACCCGTCGTCGATATAAAAGTGGAGATTCGTAAAGCCGTTTCTGATGGCATACTCCTCCAGCATTTGCTTTTGATTCTGAATACTGTTGCTCTCACCGTCGAAATCGTCCTCGATACTCAAGCGACAATAGAGACCGGTATCCTTGTCTTGGTTGTTTTGGTTTGGTGCGATTTTCATAAATCTCCTTTCCTCGCTGATTCAAACCGATTCAGACTGTCCTCATTATAACTCCAGTCGATCTCTTTTGCAAGCGTTTGACAAGATATTGTGGTTCGGTTGATCAGATTTTTAATGATCTCGTTGGGATCTTTCGGATCTTTAGTCGGTTGATATAAATAGACGGGATAGACCACGCCGTCTACCTCGATCTCCGTGTATTGCGATGTATATTTCCTTTTGTGTTTTTTCTCCTGACTATGTTGAGGAAGCCTTTCGTTGTCTGTTTCCTTGCTGAAGAATTGCAAGGATAGATGCATGAATTTTACCTCCAAATAGATTGATGCGGGGCATCTGTTAAATTATAGGCAATAGAATTTCTCAAATCTCGTTTCAAAAATTAGCGCAAGTACGAATTAACCACAACCTCAATTCTGTTATGTCCGAGGGCTTGGGATATCTCGGCGCAGAGTTTGGTTTCGTAACCATGCACAAACTCTCTTTGATACCTCGGATGCGACAAAGCCTTTTGCAAGTGCCGTTCATCAATGAACGTGGAGCGATGCCCTGCGTAAATATCCTCGCCACGGTCGCGGTGTTCCCTCATTTCCGCATACAGTTGATTGGCATACTCGGCGCGCTGATAGTGGGGATTACAGTTTCGGTCACAAGAATCGACCAAGCGGCAGTTTTCACCGTTTTCGGCTGTTCGAGCATTGACGTAGTCGGTCATGGTTTGACGCTCGCTCGGGAGAACGACGGCGTTTCGTTCGCGTCCGCCTTTTTCACGGAATTGAAATCCGATTACGGTGCCGTCCTCGGCGCGGATCGCCTTGTCGGCGGTGACGGTTAGGATCGACGATCGGCGGCAGCCGGTTGCATACGCAAACCAAAGAGCCGTTTGGTTGCGCTCGGCATCGGCGGTGCTGTGGTCGATGTGGGCGCGGCGGTTGTTGACGATCTGATCGCGCGATCGCTCTTGGATGCCAAAATCCTTTGGAGTATAGTGGGTATCCATCACCTTATTGATCGCGGCTAATTCCTTCGAGATCGTCCAGCTTGAGAGGTTGCTTCGTGTGTCCACGAAGCTTCCGATTATATTTGAATCGATCTGTGCAATGTCCTTAATGCCTTGCGACTTGCAATGTTCGGCGAATGTATTGATGACCTGTCGGTAGGTCTCGGCGGTCTTGATACTGTGGATGCCCTCGCTTCGATTTGGGTTAAAGTGCGGTGTGCCACGCGTCTCTTTGACCTTCTTCTGACCAATGCGAAGAAGCTCGTCGATCCGTTTGTGAAGCTGTATTTTGATGTTTATTTTGTTGCGTGACATATTTGTTTCTCCCTTTGAAAAATGAAAATGGTTCTGTTTAGTTATAGACGTTGAATTTTCACATTTCTCATTTCAAAAAGAAAAAAGGCGCACGGTATCTTGTGTCGCAGATGGTTCTGCCACACCTTTTCGTGCGCCGTTTGGCTTATGTAATTGAGGATTGAGTTAAGACTGAAACCACCTTTTTGACCTTTTACCGTCGGTCGGGAGAAGTGTAGCTAAACCTCGTGACGTGTTTGGAAAGACCTGACCTTGTCGCCGCCGAATCATAACATTTTCCTTATGTTAGCGGGCTTTTCTTTGCATCCAAGGGGATGAATCTCTCCCTTTGGAATCGTTTTTTGTGAAGAAGCGACCGCTTCAAACAAAGCGCAAAAGCGTTCCGCTTTTGGCTGCAAAATTTTAATTTTGCAGGTTGCTTTGTTTTTGCGCCGTTTCTTCACA
>JAZSJS010000024.1:0-37961 GCA_045534435.1 Eubacteriales bacterium | reverse complement strand
TCCGCCTTCTCCGGCAGAACCGAAGAGGCTCGCAAGGTCTTCGCAGGACTCTACTTCCAGCTGACCGCAGACATCGATCTGAACAACAAGGAATTCATGCCCATCGGCTCCTACATGGGTGCCTCCGGCGGTGAACGCCATCTGTTCGGCGGTCAGTTCGACGGTAACGGCTTCAAGATCATGAACGCAAAGATCAGCATGGCTGACCACGTCGGCAAGGACTACTACACGAACACCGTTGCAACCGAGTACGCTCCTCCTGCCGATCCTTCCGCAGAGGGTGCAGTAGGACATTATGACGCACTGTTCAACGTTTCTGCAGGCGCAACGCTTCAGAACATCAACGCAGTCAACATTCACACCGGTAACTACGATGCACAGCACACCGGCAGCACGGCTGCAGGCATCATCTGCGGCTTCATCATCGAGGCGAAGATCATCAACTGCACGACCGATGAGACCTCTTCCGCAACCGCTGCTCACGCAGCAGGCATGGCAGTCGTCACCTTCGGCGGCAACGGAACCGCGATTGAGACCTGCACCAACAACGCAACCATCACCGGAACCGCTGCTGCAGACGCGATCTGCACGCATCCTCTGTATGACACGGATACGCAGACCGATTGCACCGCAGGCGGAACCGTTGTTGGACCGGCTTGATGGAAAGCAACCGTTTGTTCTGATCCGAGCAGAAAGCAACAACCGATCAAAATGAAACGGTTCTGATCGATTTCAATCCGAACGAGGCGGTCGAATAAGTTCAAATTCAATCCGCCCCACCCTTGGCAGGAGCTGTCACAACCTCAAGACGGCTCCTGCCCTTTCTGTTTTTCAAAAAAGTGTTTTTCACAGACACCTTCCTCAAAAGCTTTTATCAGTTCTTTTTGGGTCATTGAAAATATTGTGATTTTTTCTTTTTGATTCCTCCAAAAAGTCAATATTAGAAAGCAGAATGTCAAAAACAGAGTAGTTTTTAACATAGAAACAAGGTATAATTAAAATATCGTTCGGATATTTCGAACCAAAAGACAACAAAAAGGAGATGCGCATCATGAAAACAAAGATTTGGATTCGCCTTTTACTGATCCTTCTGCTCGGCGCGATGCTTCTCGGCGTTGTGGCCTGCAACAAGGATCCCAAGGACCCCAAGGATCCCACGAATGACGGCCCCGAGGAAGAGGAGAGCGATCCCGCCGAAGAGATCGATTATCCCTTCACCATCGAGGACTGCGGTGAGGACGGACACGCAGGTCGCTTCAACATGGCAGTCCGCTCCGAGAGATCCGAATACATCGACACCGAGGCCCTTGACGGAACCATCGTCAACGACGCGGTCTACGAAAGAAACGCTCTGATCGAGGAGCTCTTCAACGTCGAGATCACCATGTTCGAGGCGGGACACTCCTCCGCGACCGAATACAACGCAAACATCACCAACGACGTCCTGGGCGGCGTGGGCGCTTACGATTGCACCCTCGGCTGGTATGCCTCCGGACTTGACAACTCGGGCTTCTTCATGAATCTGCTTTCCTTCCCCGAGCTGGATTTCGCAAACGATCCCTGGTGGTTCGATTCCTGGCACGAAAATGCAACCTTCTACGACTGTATGTTCACCTGTAACGGCGACCTGCAGTTCGAGATCTATTACGACATCGTCGTTCTGTATTTCAACAAGACCATGGCACAGAGCCTTGCCGTGAAGGAAGAAAACAACCTCCCCATCAGCTCGCTGGTCTATCAGCACGTCGACAACAAGACCTGGACGCTCGATCTGCTCCAGAAGTACGGTCAAATCGCCTCCACCGACGCGGGTGAGGACGGCTTCCACACCAAGTACGAAGAAAACTATCAGAACAGCGAGGACATCTTCGGAAGTCTGATGAATCAGAGCATCGCTCACGTTGCCCTGTACGCGCTCGGCTCGAAGCACTCCAAGGTCACCAACGGCGCGATCGAGTTCACCTTCACCAACCCCCACAACTACGACGCGTTTGACAAATACTTCGCATTCAACAACCAAACCGAATACAACTATATGGCACAGACCACCATGCGCGGCAAGGAGGGCTACGAGATCTTCAACAACGGTCAGGCGCTCTTCTGCTGGAACGCATTCTATTCGGCCCCCTTCATCAAGGCGTCCGGCGTTTCCTACGGCCTGCTGCCTCTGCCGATGTATGAGGAGGGCGGCGATTACATCACCACCTCGTATACGCACAGCTACTTCGCATTCCTGACCACCACGCCCAACTTCCACAAGGCATCCCTGGTCTTCAACGCGATGAACGCGCTCTCGACCGATATTCTGTACGACAAGTACTTCGGTGAGTACCTCGAGTTCCGTGTCTCCGACGACCCCGATTCCTCGAGAATGATCCCCCTGATCTATGAGAGTCTCTACTTTGACTGCGCGTGGACCAACCCCAACTTCTCCGCAGGCGCCGGCTATTTCTTCGGCAACTACATCAACGACAACCTCTCGAGCATCTCGTCAAAAATGGCTTCCTACTCCAACATGACGGATTACGTCACCGAAATGAGAAAGATCTATATGAACGTCAAGGTCGGCAACTCCAGATAACCGTTTATAAAACCCTGCGGGGGGCTTCTTTCGGGAAGCCCCCCGCAGATCTGTTTGCTTAAAATCGATTCAGACGGTCAAAATTCCAGCCCCATGCATTCGCCGACTCCCGAAGCCGCGGCTCGGCAAGCTCGGGAATGCTTTCGACTCTCCCGTCAAGATAGGCGTTCAGGCGGCGGATGGCGTACCTCGTCCGCATCAGGACGGTTCCGTACATCCGGTCGTTTTCCTCTCTTCCAAACGGACGCAGATAATGATCTTTATGAAAATCGTGTGCCTCCGCAAGCGAAAGGATCGCCGCCTCAAGTGCGGGAAGCTGCTCGGCTGCAAGCATCCGAAGCGTCTCCCGGTCGCCCGCCTTGTATGCCGGCGCAAGCCTTTCGGCGATGAAGCATTTGATCGAAAGATAGTTGAAAATTTCGTAACAGTATTGATACAGCCAACGCCATTTGTCGTTTTTGTCGGCATGGGCGCGGTATTCGTCCGCCATCATGCGATAATGCGCCGCCCTGGGCTCTTCGTAAAGCTTTGCGTCAAAGATGCCCAGCATCACATCCTGCCACATCAGCTTGTCCCCGAAGAATCGCTCGTCGTAGGAAATGGCATCGTAGTCGATCACGCCCTCCTTGTACTGCGCATGAAGATTGGACATATCGTAAAATGCGTCAAACGATGCCCCCGTAAAGCCCTCAAAGCGCGCGCGGAGCCGATCCGCAGAGCCTTCATACGCATGCTCGGCAAATCGCGCCGCCTCAAGAAGCGAGGTCTGATAGACCGTCGTGCCGTAGGACCAGACCGTGAGGCAGATCTCCTCCACACCCATTTCCTTGCAATCTGCGAGCGCACGCTCGTGAAAATACGCCGAAAACGCATTGTCGGGAAGCGCACCGCCAAAGATCCACACCCCTCCCGCAAAGATCACGGGATTGCCGATCTCGCGGTTCTTTTCGATCATGAATTTCCCGCATTTCTCATCCTCGTAGTTCCAATAGACGAGATCCATGTTCTTCGGGATCCCCTCCAGCACCTTTTGGGAAAGGCGGATATTGGGATCGTATTTGGCGTGCTTTTCGGAGCAATAACAGAACACCATGTCGTTCCACATCTGCGGACGGAGCCCCAGCTCCTCACAGATCTCTGCCACACGTCTCGCGTGCTTGAGGAACACGTCGAGCGGATCGCGGTAGCCTCGCTTGCCGATCGATCTTCCGAGTCCCAAGCCCTCGGTCTCGTCAAGTCCGACGTGGATGCGGCGGGAGCGGAAGGGCTTGGATGCCGCGATCAGCATATCGCGGATCAGCCCGTAGGTCTTCTCGTCGTCGGGAAGCAGAACATCATAGTTCTCCCTGTAAGGTCTCGCCTCCTCCCATTTGAGATAGTGCCGCATATGCCCCAGCGTTTGCATACAGGGCACGATCTCAATGCCGATCCCGTATGCATAATCGTCCAGCTCACGCAATTCCGCAGTCGAATAGCGCCCTCTCATATAGCCGAAATGCGCGTATTGTTCGGGCATCTCGTACATATCCTCGATGTAAAACAAAACCTGATTGTATCCCATCGAGGCGAGATAGCGGAAATATTCCCTGAGGGCTTCCGTGGTAGGAGGCGCGCCGAAGGAAACGTCAAGCATCAGGGAGAGCGTTTTGAAGCCTGCCTTCTGACGGATCTCCAGATCCTCTCCGCGCCACGATTGCGCAAGCAGACCGAGCAGGCGATTCATCTGACAAACCTCGGCACAGCGCAAAACGCCGCGCCCATCCTTGACGGTGACCGCCATCTCATCGCTTCTCTCAAAGCTCAGCTCCAGGTCGAGCCGATCCAGGGAAAGATGCTCCCGCATCACCTCAAAGCTCGTTTGGAAACACCCTTGCAATCCTTCAATTCTCATAAAATTCTCCACAGATACCGTTTTGATAGGTCCTTATTCCCCCATTATACCATCTTGCTCTCGCTTTGTAAAGTCCAAAAAGATCACAACAACGGCAAAAAATGTCCTTTTTTTGAAGTCTTCGGTCAGGGACAAGAAAAAGAATACGGAGGAGTCTTTCCCAAGACTCCCCCATATATCAAGTTTTAATACTTTGCAACGATCGCGTTCATCTGATCCATCTTCTTTTCCATGTCGGCAACCAGCTTGAACTGCGTGCGGCAGCGGTCGAGGTTGTGATGCTCGCGATGGATGCGGAAATAGGTGTCTCCGTTGAGATAGTCGGTCAGGAAGCGAATGCCGCATTCCAGCGTCAGAAGCAACGCGGAGAAGGCGAGGAGCTCGCGCTCACGCGCGGTCATGTCGTCACCCACCTCCTCGAGGAATGCCTTGGTGAAGGCCTCGAAATAGGTCAGGTCAAATTCGATCTTGGACAGATCGGTCTCATCCTCGGCACCCGTCGAAGCACCGAAGCGCAGAGAGTCACCGAAGTCATAGAGCATCGATCCGGGCATGACGGTGTCAAGGTCGATGACGCAAACGCCCTCGTGCGTCACGTCGTCAAGCATGACGTTGTTGAGCTTGGTGTCGTTGTGCGTCACGCGGAGCGGAATGCTGCCGTCGGCGATCGCGTCGGTCACAAGCGTGACGACGTCGGCACGCGCGAGAACGAAATCAATTTCTGCCTTCACGGAAGCGGCGCGACCCATAACGTCCTTCTCCAGCGCCTCGCGGAACTGACGCAGACGGTCGGAGGTGTCGTGGAACTTCGGGATCACCTCATAGAGCGTGTGTGCCGGGAAATCGGCAAGCATTTTCTGGAATTTTCCAAAGGCGTGTGCCGATGCGGCAAACATCTCGGGGGTCTCTGCCTGATCGTAGGTTCTGGCGCCCTGAATGAAATAGTACGCGCGGTACGCGCTTCCGTCTTCGGCGGTATAATAGGGCTTTCCGTCCACGGTGGGGATCACCGTCAAGGTTTCGCGCATGGGATCACCGCCTGCCGCGAGGATCTTTTTGCGCAGATGCGTGGTCACGGCGGCGATGTTCGCCATGACGTTGTCGGGCTCCTTGAAGATCGTGGTGTTGATCTTCTGGAGGATAATCTCCGGAGCGGCATCCACACGGAAGGTCTCGTTGATGTGACCGTTGCCGTAGGGCGCACACTCCACGTCGATGGCAAATTGACGCAAAATGTAATTGAGATCTTGTTTCATGATGTACTTCCTTTCAAAGTGGAAAATATTGATTGTAATTTATCTTTTGCAAAAATAGAAAAAACTATTGAATTTTCAATGCTTTTGTGGTATGATGAATAGCGTAGACGGAACACAGATACCCTAAAAAACGTCGGAAAGGAATCTCTGCTATGAATTTTATTACCGTAGAAAGCTATGAAAAGCTCAGCCAACGCGCCGCAAGCCTGATCGCCGCGCAAATGCTGATGAAGCCCAACTGCGTGCTTGGTCTTGCAACCGGCTCGTCGCCCGTCGGCATCTACAAGAAGCTGATCGAATGGAATCGCGCGGGAGATATTGATTTCTCCAAAACGATCTCGGTCAACCTGGATGAATATATCGGACTTGACGGAACCAACGACCAGAGCTACCGCTACTTTATGCAAACCCAGCTCTTCGACCACGTCAACATCGTTCGTGAGAACACCTACGTTCCCAACGGCTGTGCCGCCGATCTTGCCAAGGAGTGCGAGGAATACGACGCGCGCATCGAGCGCTTGGGCGGCATCGATCTGCAGCTGCTCGGCATCGGTCTTGACGGACACATCGGCTTCAACGAGCCCGGCGACTCCTTTATCGCCCCCACGCACGTGATCGATCTGCATGAGTCGACCATTCAGGCAAACGCGCGCTTCTTCGCAAGCGAGGCAGACGTACCGCGTCAGGCTGTGACCATGGGAATCGGCGCGATCATGAAGGCAAAGAAGGTCGTTCTGATCGCAAACGGAAAGGCAAAGAAGAAGATCGTGCAAAAGGCATTTTTCGGCCCGATCACTCCCGCCGTTCCGGCATCTGTCCTTCAGCTGCATCCCGATCTCACCGTCGTGTTCAGCGAGGAATAAGCTTCAACATCTCAGAGGTGCTCTCACGGGCGCCTCTTTTTTTGTTCAGTCCCTGTCGGACTCCTTTTCATATTCGGAAATATCAATGCCTCGGAGCGCGGCGGGATCCATGCGTCCCTTGGCACGCTCGAAATATTGCACGTTGTTGCGCAAAAGCATCAGAATGTGATTGTTGGGACTGCGTCCTTCTGCGTTGGCAACGTAGAGCAGCTTGCGAAGCAGATCCTCCGGGATCCGCAGATTCAATTCGGGCTGGTTTTTCATGATTCCTCTCCCTCTCGGGCCGCCTGACGGCTTGCCCGCATCGTGACGGCAGTGATATTCCGGCTTCGTATGATTCTGAGCGCACGGTCGTCCGGCTCAAAAAACAAGACTCGCTTGCGGTCTCTTTCATCTGTCCAAAGTGCGGCGTAAAGCCCCTCTGCATCCACCGAAGAGGCGGCAAAAAGGCTGCGCTTCGCTCCCCAGCTCTCGATCCGCGCAACGTACTCCCCCTCACAGGGATAGACCGCCGACAAGCGACGGATCTCCACGCTGCAAAGCCTTCGTCTGGAGCGGTTTCCGAGAATCCTCGTGACCGTCAGCACACCGTCGAAGAGAACGTACTCATATTCCACCCTCGTCAGACGCCACGTAAAAAGGAACAGAGCCCAGATCAGGAGCGCGGCGATCTCAACGGAAAGCAAGACAAGCTTGAAGCGAAAGCCGAGAAACAACAGGATCGCTCCGCACAGGGCATACAGCAAAATGAAGGTGATCCGCTTAAATCTGACCGCCGCGCTGTTTTTCTGCGGTACGGACTGTTCATAAACAGCTCCGCTCCCTCTCGCGCCGCCATCACGGTTCATGCTCTCACCCCTCCTTTTCCAATATGCCTCTTTTATCATTTTATCACATTTTTCTCCAAAAGTCAAGGCTTTTTCAAATATCTCTTCCAATGCGAGAAATGATACCGTCAATATCTGAAAGATAACGATCAAAAACAGAATCGATTGCAACCGCAAGAAGGGATTCAATGAAGGGATCGTTGGATCCCTTTGGCAAAAAATGCAGGATTGTCAACATTGTTTGCAACAATCACCATTTATATTGACTTTCTTGTGTGTTATAATGGATTTGTCCAAAAAAATAAAAAGGAGAAAAACCATGAAACACCGAAAGCTTTTATCGTTCGTAGTGGCGCTCCTCATGATCGTCGGCACACTCGCCGTGATCCCCGTGACCGCAAGCGCCGAGAACGCTTGGGACGGCGAGACCGTCACGCAGCCTGCGGGTAAGGGAACGCAAGCCGAGCCCTTCCTCATCGCAAGCGCAGAAAACCTCGCATGGATTTCCTACATGGCGAAGAACTACGAAGAGCTGAACAACAGCAATCTGATCGAAGGCGCAGCCTTCAACTCCACCAACGTATTTGAGGGCGTGTACTTCGTACAGACCGCCGACATCGATCTCGGCGGACACGAATTCACCCCCATCGGCTACAGACAGTCCAACGTCGACGCCAGACGTCACGCCTTCGCCGGACACTACGACGGAAGAAGCTACAAGATCTCGAACGCCGTCATCACCCCCGAGACCTCGGCGATCAGAGAAATCAATTACGCGAACTTCATGTCGCAGGGCTTCCGTCCCGGCGGACTCTTCGGCGTTCTTGCCGAATTCTCCTCGGTGTCGAATATCAACGCCAGCAACATCAAGGTCGGCACGCTCAACACCGCCGTCAAAAACAACCTTCAGGCATATGACACGCTGATCGCGGGCGTCATCGTCGGAACGACCTACGGGAACGCCACGGTCAGCGGATGCACCACCGACGAGAGCTGCACGGCATACGGTCTGTTCGCCGCAGGCGGTATTATCGGTATGCCCGTGAACGGCGGCACGGTCACAAGCTGTGTCAACGCCGCAACGGTCGGCTCCGATATGGTCGCGGGCGGTATCATCGGCTACGGCTATAACTCCGCCGTCTCTTACTGCGTCAACGAGGGAAAGGTCAACCTTTACACCACGACGCGTTGGTCGGCTGCCGGCGGTATCATGGGTAAGCCCTATGCGGTTACCAACACCTCCGTCATCCTGTCTCACTGTGTCAACGCCGCAAACGCCAAGGTCGAGGTCGTTTCTCTGCAGCCGGCAGGCTCCTCCACGAACCGTATCGCGCTGGGCGGCATCATTGGCCATGACGGACAGGCTTCCCAGGTGAACGTATCCTATCTCGATTGCCACAACCTCCAGGAAACCTTCTCCGCAAAGTTCCTTGACAACGGCAACACCTCTCAGACCTACCTGGCAATGGCAGGTGCCATCGCCGGAAACTCCAAGGACGTTGTCGGCCCCGGAACGCGTACCATGGAGCGCTGCTTCTCGGTCAACGCCTCTCTCATCGAGGACATTCCCGGCAAGGGCGCTTCCACCTATGCCTGTAACTTCAACCAGCAGAAGGGCGAGATCAACCCCTCCGCATATGCGGGTCTGCTCGGTGCAGCGCTGAATGACACGCAGATCGGTCGCGCATGGAGCGAGAATATCGCACAGTGCTTTGAAACCTGCGCATACGGCGTTGAAGCCTCCGCGATCGCGGCAAAGGCATCCTATCAGGAGATCATCGCCGTGGCAAATTCGCTTGCATCCTACGCCGAAGCGCCCAAGTACGTCGGCGTGCAGGAAACGCTTGACAGAACGGCAGGCAATTACGAGCTCCGCTTCGTTCTTGCAACCAACCGCACCGACTACGCAGAGGCAGGCGTTGAGGTTACCGCCTCCTACGGCGACGGTCAGGTCGCTTACTTCAAGCTGACCGCAGACAAATATCACGACAGCCTGAGCGGCAAGAAGGCAGACGGCAAGGGCGTGAACTACACCGCGGCATCCTTTGGCGGTGAGAAGCTCATGGCTCTGACGCAGGCGATCGACCTCGCTGCCTTTGGCGCGGTCACCTACACCGTCATGCCCTACTTCACCGAGACCGCGGGCGGAGAAGCCCTGTATGGCAGAAGCTGGAGTCTGTGCTATGACGCAGACGGCTCGTTCGTCTCTCACTCGATCATCTCTGCCGAGGAGGATGACACCGCGAAATTCACCATCGTTTATCCCGACGATTCGGTCAACGCGACCGTTTATCCCGCAGTTTCCCTGCAATACCACGTTCTCTCCAAGTCCGGCATCAAGCTTCCCCTGGCAAACGCGTCGAGCAGCGACCCCAACGCTTACGAGATCGTCATCGTTGAGGACGCAAGCATGGAAGCGGGTGCCTACAAGACCGAGGTCGAGGGCAACCGCCTGATCGTGACGGCGGGAGATATGTTCGGCTTCATCGCCGCCTCCAACCGTCTCACCAAGCAGCTCTTCATTTTCGGCGGCATCCGTCTGACGGAGGCCTGCAACACCACGGGTGTCTACACGCGTGAAATGCTGACCGAAAAGGCGGCAGAGACGCGCGTCATCTTCCAGAACGCATGGTTCCGCGAAGACGAGAAGCAGTTCACCGAATCGGTCACCAGCTACGAATACCAGCTCGCATTGGTTATGAACTACCTGCCCGACGTCATCGGTCTGAACGAATTCCGTGAGGGCTGGAGACTCAGCGGCTTTATCAACGCAATGGCAGAAAACGGCTACGTCGAGCTTCAGCACGTCAACGCGGTCACCGGCACGGTCGGACTGATCGACAACCCGATCTTCTATAACAGCGAAACCACCGAATACATTGAGGGCTCCGCACAGTACATCTCCTACGGTACCTGCAAGCGTGTTGATACCGACTTTGACGGCGTTTCGGAAACCATTCTCCACAACACGGGTGAGTTTGCCGGCAGATATTACGATAACACCGACGACCTCGTCAGAACCGCAACGGTGGCAACCTTCCGCGACAAGGAAACGGGCGACGTCTACACCGTTTGCTGCACGCACTTCGAGTCCAACGGCGGCGTTGACCCGCAGGTCGCACCGCTCGGAAATCCCCTTCGTTGGGAGCAGGTGGAAAAGCTTTTGAACTTCCTGGACGAATACGTTGCAGAATACAACGCACCCGTCATTCTCGGCGGTGACTACAACTCCAAGACGAGCTATCCGGTCGGTGAATACACCGCAAAGGGCGGATCGATGTCCTTCTCCAGAGAAGACCTCTTCACCTTCCACGACGGAAGACAGATCCCCTATCTCTACGGTGCGTACGAAATGCTTATGGATGCGGGCTTCTACGATATGAAGACCCAGACCGCGAACACCGCGCGCAACAACTCCACGCAAGGATATCCGATCTGGAATGAAGAGCTGAAGGCGTTCGTTTCCTTTGACGCTCAGCTCGACGGTACCTCCGGCGGCGGCATCGACCACGCATTGGCATTCGACCTCGAAAACAAGATCGAAACGGTTGTTTACCGTTACCTCGAGCCCGAAACCATTCTGACCTCCTCAGACCACAAGCCCATCATGGTCGACTTCAACCTGACCGAGGGCAACGGCGGAAACGGAGGCACCGATCCCAATCCCAATCCCGAGCCCCCCGCAGCATGGCAGGGCATGGACGACTACACCGCTCCCACGAAGGGTAACGGAACCCAAGACAGCCCCTACCTCATCGAAACCGCACAGCACCTCGCTTGGCTGTCCCGTGCGGTTGAGGACGTCGCGATGGCAAGCGAGTTCCTGGGTACCGCGCAGGAATCTCGTAAGGTATTCTCAGCCGTTTACTTCAGACAGACCGCTGACATTGATCTGAACAATCAGGAATTCATGCCCATCGGTACTTATATGGGCGCGTCCTCGGCAGACCGTCATCTGTTCGGCGGTCAGTACGACGGCAACGGCTACAAGATCATGAATGCAAAGATCAGCATGGCGAATCACGTCGGAAAGAGCTACTACAAGAACACCGCCGCAGCCACCTACACCCCTCCCGCTGATCCTTCCGTGCAGGGTGCTGCGGGACACTACGACGCACTGTTCAACGTTTCTGCAGCCGCAATGCTTCAGAACATCAACGCAGTGAACATTCAGACCGGTAACTACGATGCGCAACACACCCAAAGCACGGCTGCAGCCGTCATCTGCGGCTTCATCATCGAGGCAACCATCAAAAACTGCACCACCGATGAGACCTGCTCCGCAACCGCGGCTCACGCGGCGGGCATCGTGGTCTCGAGCTACGGCGGCAATGGTACCAAGGTTTCGGGCTGCACCAACAATGCAACCGTCACCGGCACCGTTGCGGCAGACGGAATCTGGGTGCATCCCCTCTATGAGACCGACGAGCAAAAGGACAACACCAACAACGGTACGGTCGTTAAGGGCTAAGCCCCGATGAAACACGACTTCAACCGATCGACTCCATAAACCTTGGGGAGAGAAGCTTGGCTTCTCTCCCTTTTTTGTATCACGAAACCCCCGCCATAGTGGCGGGGTTCTATATAGGCTTCGCCGATGAGCAGAAAATAAATAAAAATCAGCGAAGAAGGCTTTGGTTTAGTCCCGCTCAAGCGGGTTTACGTAATAATTGCATGGCTGACAGGCCAATAAAAAGCGCACTTGTGCGCAGCCAGTAGTATTAGTAGGGCTATGCCCGAAACTGAACCCCCCCGTTTCACGGGGGGATATTTATTTGCGAAATAAAAAGTTTTTTTCAAAAAGCACTTGACTTCCACCTCGCGTAAAAGTTATAATTATTATATGAATTAATTTTACCAAACAGACAAGGAGATCATCATGAAGCACAGACGGATTTTATCACTTGTATTGACACTCGTCATGATCGCAAGCCTGTTCACTTTCCCGGTGGCATCGGCAGACACCGCCGCATGGGACGGAGAGACCGTCACGCAGCCTGCAGGCAAGGGAACCCGGGAAGAGCCCTTCCTGATCGCCACTGCGGAAAACCTCGCGTGGATTTCCCACATGGTGAAAAACTACGACGATCTGAACGACAGCGGACTGATCGAATCGAAGCAGTACAAATCCCACAACGTCTTTGAGGGTGTCTACTTCATCCAGACCGCCGACATCGATCTCGGTGGAAAGAAATTCACCCCCATCGGAAACAAGCAATCCAGCGTCGAGGCAAGACGCATTGCCTTCGCGGGAAGCTACGATGGCAGAAGCTACAAGATCTCGAATGCCGTCATCCATCCCGAGGGCGCGACACTGAGAGAAACCGACTACAAGACCTTCATGTCCACAGGCTTCCGTCCCGGCGGTCTCTTCGGCGTGATCACGGCACAGGCATCGATCCGGAACGTCAATGCCTGCAACGTCAAGGTCGGCTCGCTCAACACCAATCACAAAAACAACATCCAGGCATACGACACGCTGATCGCGGGCGTCATCGTTGGAACGACCAACGGAAACGCGCTGATCTCGGGTTGTACCGTTGACGCCGACTGCGAGGCATACGGTCTGGTTGCGGCGGGCGGCATTCTCGGTATGGCTGAGAACGGCGGCGACGTCAAGGACTGTGTCAACTCCGCGAAGATCGGATCCGATATGGCGGCGGGCGGTATCGTCGGCTGCGGCTACAACGTCACCGTTTCCCACTGCCTCAACCAGGGCACGACCACGCTCTATGCCACCGCCCGTTGGGCAGCCGCAGGCGGTATCATGGGCAAGCCCTATGCGCTCTCAGGCGCCACCGTTGTGATCTCCGACTGTGTCAACGGTGCCGACGCCAAGACCGAGGTCGTTTCTCTGCAGCCGGCAGATACCAGCTCAAACCGTATCGCGCTGGGCGGCATCATGGGACATGACGGACAGGCGTCTCAGGTGGACGTCTCCTATCTCAACTGCTTCAACCTGCAGACCGTATTCTCCGCAAAATTCATTGACAACGGCAACACCGCAAGCGGTAACTTCCTGTCGATGGCGGGCGGTATCATCGGCAACACAAAGGACGTTGTCGGCGCCGGCTCGCGCACCATGGAGCATTGCTTCTCGGTTGCCGCAAATCTCACCGAGGATATTCCCGATGTGGGTGCGTCCACCTATGCTTGTAACTTTAACCAGCAGGCCGACAGACTCAACCCCTCTCCCTATGCGGGCTTGATCGGTGCGGCCCTGAGCGACCTGCAGATTGGCCGTGCATGGGGTGAAAATATCGCAAAATGCTTTGAGACCTGTGCTTACGGTATCTCCGCAGAGGAGCTGACCGCAAAGGCTGCTTATCAGGAAACCGTCGCGATCGCCGAAACCGTTCTGGCGTACAAGGATGCTCCCAAATACGTCGGCGTTCAGGAAACTCTGGACAAAACCTCCGGCAACTACGCCCTCCGCTTCCTCGCCGGCATCGACGCGGGCGAATACTACGAGGCAGGTGTCGAGGTCACCGCAGCCTACGGAGACGGTCAGGTGGCATATTACAAGCTCGTTGCAGACAAATATCACGACTCGCTCAGCGGCAAGAAGGCGGACGGCAAGGGTGTAAATTACACCGCCGCCTCTCTGGGTGCCGACAAGGTCATGGCACTGACGCAGACGATCGATCTCGAGGCCTTCGGCGCAGTCACCTACACCGTCACGCCCTTCTCCGTCAAGGCGCAGGGTGACGACACGCTCTACGGCAGAGCATGGGAGCTTCGCTACAACGCGGACGGCTCGTTCGCAGGTCACAACATCGTCGCGGCTGCGAGCGAAGCCGACGTCACCGCAAACTACACCATCGTTTATCCCGACGACTCGGTGAACGCAACCGTTTATCCCGTCGTTTCTCTGCAATATCTCGTTTTGAGTAAGCGTGGAATCAAGCTGCCCCTCGCAAATGAGCAAAGTGCCGATCCCGACGCTTATGAGATCGTCATCGCGGAAGATGCCTTGATGGCTGACGGTGCATACAAGACCGAGGTCCGTGGTAACCGTCTCATCGTCACCGCGGGCGACATGTTCGGCTTCATCGCCGCCTCCAACCGCCTGACCAAGCAGCTCTTCGCTTCCGGCTCGATCAAGCTCAGCGAATCCTGCAACACCGAGGGCGTCTACGACCGCGAAATGCTGAACGAAAAGCAGGCGGAAACCCGTGTCATCTTCCAGAACGCATGGTTCCGCGAGGACGTCAAGCAGTTCACCCAATCGGTAACCAATTATGAATATCAGCTGGCACTCGTCATGAACTATTTGCCCGACGTCATCGGTCTGAATGAGTTCCGCGAGGGCTGGAGAGCCAGCGGCTTCATCGGCGCAATGGCGGAAAACGGCTACGTTGAAGTTCAGTCTGCCAACTATATCACGGGCAAGGTTGGACTCATCGACAACCCGATCTTCTACAACAGCGCAACCACCGAATACATCGAAGGCTCGGCAATTTACGTCCATTACGGTAACCTGGCGCGCGCCCACGACGTTGACGGTGACGGTGTCGGAGAAGCTGCGCTTCGTAACACAGGTGAATTTGCCGGCAGATATTATGACGACGCCGACAGCCTTGTCAGAACCGCCGCGTTCGCAACCTTCCGCGACAAGGCAACGGGACAGGTCTACACCGTCTGCAACACGCATTTCGAGTCCAACGGCGGCGTTGACCCGCAGGTCGGCCCGCTCGGAAATCCCCTCCGTTGGGAACAGGTCGAAAAGCTGTTGAACTATCTGGACGATTACGTTGCAACCTACAACGCGCCCGTCCTTCTCGGCGGTGACTATAACTCCCACACAAGCTACGAGGAAAGAACCTACACCGCAAAGGGCGGCTCGATCTCCTTCACCAACGAAGACCTCTTTACCTTCCACGACGGAAGACAGATCCCCTATCTCTACGGTGCGTACGAAATGCTCCTGGATGCGGGCTTCTACGATATGAAGACCAAGACCTCGAACACCGCGCTCAACAACTCCACGCAAGGCTATCCCGTTTGGAACGAGGAGCTGAAGGCGTTCGTGGCACATACCGCAACCCTTGACGGCACCTCCGGCGGCGGTATCGACCACGCCCTTGCCTTCGATCCCGAAGGCAAGATCGATACGGTCGTCTACCGTTATCTCGAGCCCGAAACCATCCTGACCTCCTCCGACCACAAGCCCGTCATGATCGACTTCAACCTGACTGACGGAAACAGCGGAACCGAAGAAAGCTTTGATGACAACGATCTCGAGGGCGAGACCTGGCAGGGTATGAACGACTATGCCGCTCCCACCAACGGAAGCGGAACCGAGGAGGATCCCTACCTCATCGAGCGCCCCGAGCATCTCGCTTGGCTCGCTCTTGCCACCAACAACACCGGAAGAGCCAACGCCTTCCTCGGCACGGACGATCAGCAGTCCAGAAGAGTGTTTGCGGGCGTCTACTTCAAGCAGACCGCAGACATTGATCTGGCAGGACTTGCGTTCACCCCCATCGGCAACTATCAGAGCAGCCCCGACTATCTTGCAAGACGCGGCTTCGGCGGTGTTTACGATGGCAACGGATTTGCCATCAAGAACGCAACCATCAATGCCTGCCTCGATAACGGACAGACCGCAACCGAGGGCTTTGCCACCAACACCTATGTCAGCGGCATCTTCGGATTGCTTGCGGCAAGCTCGGTCGTCACCGACGTCCACGCCAAGAATATCAAGGTCGGCACGCTCCTTGACGCAAACGCAACCACCTCTGCCGAAACCTACGGTGAGACCTTCGCGGGCGTCATCGTCGGAATCGCTTTGGATTGCACCGTCACAAACTGCACCACCGACGCCGATTGTGAGGCGATCGGCGTCTATGCCGGCGGTATCGTGGCATTCCAATCCACTTGCCGCGATCTTTCCTACTGCGTCAACCGCGCCACCGTCACCGGTGACAAGGCGGCAGGCGGCATCGTCGGTGCCGGAGAGTCCGCAGTCATTTCCTACAACGTCAACTATGCCGACATCGCTCTGATCACCTTCGACCGCTGGTCGGGTGCGGGCGGAATCATCGGTGCTTATAGCGCCAAGAGCGCCACCACCGAAAATGCAGTCTCCAACTGCATCAACTACGGTGCCATGAGCGCGATCGACAGAAACGCCACCGTGACCTCGAACCACCGTGTCGGTATCGGCGGTATCATTGGAAACGACAATCCCGCCACAAATGCAAGCTATGAAAACTGCTTCAACCTGGCAAGCGAATTTACCGCATCTGTCGTTCACACGGAGCTTCCCGACAACTTCATTGCCTGCGCGGCAGGAATTGTGGGCTATGCAAAGATCTTCGAATCTGCAAGAAGCTACACCAACTGCTACTCGGTTGCAGGCGTGGTCGATACCGATTACTTCGGCACACCCAAGAACGATTTTGCATGGAATTGGAGCGGCATGAACAGCACGCAGGGCGTGAACGAATCGCCCTATGCGGGTATCATCACCGGCGTTCACAACGACAACCAGGTGAATCTTTCCATCAAAAACGCAACCAAAAACACGATCGAAACCGCATTTGCCACCTGCCACTACGGTGTCACCGCCGCAGAGATCGAGGCAAACGAGACCTATCAGGCAATTCTCGCTGCACTTGCAGACTGATCAAGCATTCATACCTGTTTTCGGGGCTGTCTCCAATTGGGGACAGTCCCTTTTTTGCGAAATAAAAAGCATTTTTTCAAAAAGCACTTGACTTTCACCTCGTATAAAAGTTATAATAGACATATAAATCATACAAATATTTTTACTAAACAAATAAGGAGATCAGTATGAACCACAGACGGATTTTATCGCTTGTATTGACGCTTGTCACGATCGCAAGCCTGTTCAGCTTCCCGGTGGCATCGGCGGAAGCCGGTGCGTGGAGCGGTGAGGCTGTGCGTCCCCTTGGAGAGGGCACGAAGGATTCCCCCTTCCTCATCTCTTCCCCCGAAAACCTCGCGTGGGTCTCCTATATGACCCGAAACTACGTCGAGCTCAACAGTCTCCTCGGCACGAGCTACTCCTCCCACAACGTCTTTGAGGGCGCGTATTTCGTCCAGACCGCCGACCTCGATTTCGGCGGCAGACTCTTCTCTCCCATCGGCAGCATACAATCCTCCGCTGACGTCTTGCGTTATGCCTTCGCGGGACGCTACGACGGCAGACATTACAAGATCGCGAACCTCAAAATACAGAGCGACACCTCTCCACGCGCATTTACCTACGGAGCGCTCATGGCCCCCTCCGAAGCCTACCGCCCCTGCGGAATCTTCGGCGTGCTCGCCGACCGCGCATCGATCTCCAACATCACCGCCTGCAACGTCAAGGTGGGAAGGGTCGACAGGACGACCATGAAAAAGGAGGACCTTTATACCAATCCCGTCGCAGGCGTGATCGTCGGCACGACCTGGGGAAGCGTCACGATCTCGGGCTGCGTCACCGATTCCGATTGTGAGGCATACGGCTATATTGCCGCGGGTGGCATTCTCGGACTTGCGCACGGCAGCGCCGAGATCACACAGTGCATCAACGGTGCCACGGTCTCGGCAAGCGAGGCTTGCGGCGGCATCGTCGGCTACGGCTCCAACACCGACGTCTCCTACTGCATCAACCGCGGTAAGGTACAAAGCTATTCCCTCACCCCTTGGGCGGCTGCGGGCGGTATCATGGGTGCTCTGCTTGCCAATTCCGAAAACACCGCCAATTCGATCGGCAACTGCATCAATGCAGGAGACGCTGAGGTCTCGTCGGTCGGCTTCCAGCCCGAGGAAAGCGGCCCCAACCGCGTGGCGATCGGCGGCATCATGGGAAATGACAACTCCTATCCCGGGGCGAACCTCTCCTATTCCGATTGCTACAACCTGCAAAGCCACTTCTCTTCCGTCTTTTTGGACAACGAAAACCTCCACAATACGAGCATCCTGACCGCTTGTGGCGGTATCACGGGGTATTCCAAGGATTCCGGAACCGTAAAATCGGTTCGCAAATACGAGACCTGCTTCAGCGTCGCGTGCGATTACGTCAACGACATTGCCGGCCAAAAGACGACCTATACCTGCAACTACAATCCTCTGGCAAACAACCATGCGGGAGAGCTCAACTCCGAGCCCTATGCCGGCTTGATCAGCGCGACGCTCTCCTCTTCCCAGATCAGAAACGGCGTGGGCGATCCCGCAACGGCGTTCGCGACCTGTCAATACGGCATCTCTGCCGAGCAAGCCACGCAAAAAGAAGCCTATCAGTCCATCCTTGCGATTGCCGAGAGCTTTGAAGCATACGCAAGTGCCCCCAAATATGCAGGCGTACAGGAAACGCACGACAGAGGTCAGGGCTATGCGCTCCGCTTCCTCGCAACGGTCTCGCACACCGATTTTCATCAAACGGGCATGGAGATCGTTGCCACCTATGCCAACGGACAGACCGAGACTCTGCGACTTGTCGCAGATCGCTATTTTGACACCGTCGTCGGTACGCGCGACGGCGTTACACTCCCCCGCTCCGCCACCTCTCTCGGCGGCAAAAAGATCCTTGCGCTGACGCACAGCGTCGACCTTGAGACCTGCGGCGCGGCAATCTATCGCGTCACCCCCTTCTTCGTCTCCGAGGAGGGCGGAGAGACCGCCTACGGACGTACGTGGACGGTCAGCTATACCGCCGACGGCAGCTTTGCCGATCAAAGGATCGAAGCGCTTGCGCGTGTGGGTGATACGACCTCGCTTTACAGCATCGTCTATCCCGCCGATTCCCCCAACGCCCCCGTTTATGCGGCAGTAACGCTGCAATATCACGTATTCACCTCCTGCGGCATCCAGCTTCCTCTTACCACTCAAAAAAGTGTATATGAGGACGATTATGAAATCGTGATCGTCGAGGATGCCTCGATGGAGGACGGAGCCTACAAAACCGAGGTCGTCGGAAACCGTATGCTCGTGACGGCGGGCGATATGTTCGGCTTCGTCGGTGCGGCAACGGCTCTGACCGAAACGGTCTTCCCGACAGGCTTCATTCAGCTGAGCGACGCCTGCAACACGCACGGTACCTACGAGCGCGAAATGCTCACCCAAAAGGCCGGATCGATGCGCGTGATCTTCCAGAATGCATGGTTTCGTGACAACGGCCGCTTTGAAGGCGGACGCTTTGACTCTGCCACGGGCTACGACTATCAGCTCGCGCTCGTCATGGCATACCGCCCCGACGTCATCGGCCTGAACGAATTCTGGGACGGCTGGAGAGGCTCCGGATTCGTCGAAGCGATGGCCGAAAACGGCTACGTCGAGGTGCAGCCGAAATACGGCGGAACAGGCAATTACGTCGTGCTCGGCAACCCGCTCTTCTATAACAGCGAGACCACGGAATATATCGAGGGCTCGGCGCGCCATATCTCCTACGGCTCCTATCAGGTCGCAGACACCAACGGAAACAACATCCAGGAAGCGATTTTGCGTACGGAAGGCATTTTTGCGGGCAGATATTATGACAATACCGACAAGACCGACAGCACGGCTCTCGTCGCAACCTTCCGCGACAAAGCCACGCAGCAGCTCTACTCGGTCTGCTGCACCCACATGGAATCCAACACCTTCGTCGATCCCCAGATCGCACCCTTGGGCAACCCGCTTCGCTGGGAGCAGGCAGAAAAGCTGATCACCTTTTTGGATACCTACCAAGAGGAATACGGCACGACCATCATTCTGGGAGGAGACCTCAACTCACAGGACTCCTACTCCCCCGGAAACTACTCGGCAAACGGCCAAACCATCCGTTTTGACGGATCGGAGCTCTTTTCCTACTACGACGGACAAAAGATCCCCTATCTCCGCTCCTCCTGCGACATGTTCAGAGATCACGGCTTTCTCAACTGTCGCAACGACACGACGAACACAACGTACACCTTATCCTATCATGCCTACCCCATCTGGAGCAATGAGCTCAGGGCATACGTTGCCTACGACGCAAACCTTACCAACGATCCCGCACGCGATCGATACCACAGCTCGATCGACCATATCTATGCGCTCGAGGCATCCGACGGGGTGCTTGAGACCTTGGTCTACCGCAACCTCTCCTTTGAGTTTATTTTTTGTTCCTCCGACCACAAGCCGGTCATGATCGACTTCAATCTCAGCGAATAACCCCCACAAACCCGAACGGGGCTGCTTCAAGCAAAAGCTTGAAGCAGCCCTTTTTCTTTTTGATTCATTTTTCTTTTTCGAGATCCGATCTCAAGAGCTCACAAACGTCGGAAAGCTCTTTTTGGGCGCGATGGCGAAGCTCGGCGGAGGCCTCAAAGAGGCGCGGGACAACGGAACGGCGCTCACAGAGACAGCTCTCCAGCCGCTCGACGAGCGCACCGACGCTCAGCTCCTCGGGAAGGATCAGCTCCTGCCCCACCGTTCGCGCAAAGGAGGCGATTTTGGCATCCTGCGGATCGGCAGGGATCCCCACGGCGGAGATTTTCATGGCTGTGGCAAAGACCAACGCGTGCAGTCGCATGACCACGGCGGCTTTGCAGACGCCGAGTACTGCCGCGGCATCGGACGGCTCACGCACCTCGATCGCTCGCGCACCAAGCTCAACAAGAGAGGGCGGCAGATCGACGTCATCCCTTTGCGCATCCAAAATCGGGATCAGCGGGATCAGATGGTGGCGCAGGCAGACCACGCGCACCGCCGTGCAGATCAATCTTCGGGAAAGCGCCGTCGACGCACCGCCGCGCAAAACGAGACCAAGATAGCCGTCTGCGTCAGAGAGTCCGTGCGCGGAAAGAATCGCAATTCCCCTCTCGCGCGGCGGCAGGGGCATCAAGAAGGCGGCATCCGCACCGAGATGCAGTCTTGCCGCATCAACACCGATGGAGGAAAGGAGTCGCAGAGAATCGGCGTCACGCAGACCGACGTAGCGGCTTCGGTTCAAGGCACGGGCGACACGTCGGCAGGCAGATCTTCCCAACAAAGGACCGATCCCCGCCGCGCAGATCGCGGTCGGCACACCCAAAAGCGACGAAAGACGCAAAAGTCCCAGATAATAAAAAAGAGAGCGCGAGCTGGTCAGGTTTTGCAGCAAAGAGCCTCCACCGCAAATAAAGAGCCGTGCGCGTGACAGCGCAATCAGGATCGCGATCGGGTTTTTGCGCGATACGCAACGCACACCAAACCGCCGACTGTCTCGCCTTGGCGAACCGCTCAGAGCGATCACCTCAACCTCGGGAGCGGCATCGTGCAATCCCTCCAGCATCCCCAAAAGAATGGCGTCGTCGCCCGCGTTTCCGCACCCGAAATATCCCCCGATCACCACACGGATACTCGATCGCGGACGAACGCATCGGTGATAGAGCGCATAGGTCTGCCGACACATTCGCTCGGCAGTGAAGCGCGAAAGCATCAGCGTGCGGCAAAATTCACCGAGCTCACGCCGCCGATCGGCATCCTCCAAAAGCGCGATCAAGGCCGACTCCAGCAGCTCCGCGCTCGGGGTCGGCTCACCGCGTGCACAAAAATTCGAGCAGCTCGCACGGTCGGCATTCTCGCGACAAAGGATCCCGCCAAAGCCTTCGTTTCCGCAAAGCACGACCGCGCAACCACAGGCACACGCCTCCATTGCCGCACGCGAAACACCGACAAAAACATCGGCCTCTCGCAACCGCGTGGGCATATTTTTCTCCCATCCCCGCACGCAAATAACACTCGTGCCGTGCGCAAGATTGATCTCCTCGGCGCGTGCGCGGATTCGTTCGTATTCACTCCCACCTCCCAGGATTTCGACCGTCAAGGCGGGATAGCGTTGCAAAAGAGAGGGCACCAACGCGCATAGCAGCTCTGCCCCCAGACTGCAATCGGCATCCAGGCGGCTGGCAAACAAAATGCGTACGCCCTCGCCGCTCCGCTCGGCAGGCGGTGAAAAGCGCTCGCAATCAATGCCGTTCGAAATGACCTGTATACGCTCGGCGGGGAGATCATATTTTTCGCACACGTAGCCGCGCAGATCCTCGCTGACCGCGACTGTCCTCTCTCCCCAATAGCAAAGCCGTGACAAAACCGGATCGCTTCGAAAGCGTGCGTGTACACTCACCACAACGGCACACCCCATGCGTCTCACTCCGCGCAAGAGAAACGCGGGGATCCGCGCGTGCGCGTGAAGCAGGTCAAACCGCTCGCGCCGCACAAGCGTGCAGATCCTGCGACGGATTCTCCAAAGCCTCCACAAGGCATGAGAAGGCAGCGGCACGCGGACCACGCGCACCCCCTCCTTCTCCAAATCATTTGCAAGCTCGCCTCCCCCGCACAAGAGCCATACCTCAGCCCCCATGCGGCGCAATCCCCGAATCAGTTGCGCGATATGCGTTTCGGCACCGCCCGCCTCCATGCGGTCGGTCAGCATCAGAATTTTCATGATCTCCCCACACGGCAAAGCCGCATCCTTTCCAAGCATCCGGGCACTCAAGAGCTATTTTTTGCAAGCAGAGGGATTTTCATACCAACCGCACGAAATTCCGACAAAAAACGCGCACCGCGGCAAGAGTTTGACAATATACTTTCAAGGAAGAGGCTTCACGGAAGAAAATTCCTGTGGCAAAGTTTCCCCTCGGTGTTTACCGTCCTCCGTCGGCGGTAAAACTAAGAGCAGAACAGCACCGTGAAATCAAAAGCCTTACGCCAAAAGAAAGGAAACACGATCATGAGCGTCAGACGCGGAGATATTTATTATGCCGATCTCAGTCCTGTGATCGGCTCGGAGCAGGGCGGTCTGCGCCCCGTCCTCATCATTCAAAACGACATCGGAAACCGATACAGCCCCACCGTCATCGCGGCGGCGATCACGTCGCGCATGAGCAAAACGCGGCTTCCCACACACATCGATATTTATGCCGACGAGGTCGGTCTTGCCAAGGATTCGGTCATTCTTCTGGAGCAGATCCGCACCCTTGACAAGCGACGTCTGAAGGAAAAAATGGGACACCTTGACGAGCGAACGATGGATCACGTCAACACGGCGATCGCCATCAGCTTCGGACTCGGTACCCCGCAGCAGGATGCCGCCAACCGAGCCATGATGCACAGAGTCCCGCCCTATACCCCTCGCACCCCCGTCGCGGTTGCGGCAGTGACACCGCAAGAGGACGACGGACGCGCACCGCAAGCCGTTTCCTCCGCCGACACCCCGCAAGGAAGCTGAGATTCTACATGACATCAAACAAATCTCCTCCGCTTGATAGGCGGGGGAGATTTCTGTTGGAACAAATAAACGATACCGTCAAATTTGAACGACTGTAATCGGCTTGTTCTTTTTTTTCGTATATTTCACAGTATATTGGGTTCCCTTTGATCGGCTATCCCATATGACAAGCACGGCATCCGCCATATCGACCATTTGCTCGTTTCGCTTGAGCGGTGCGGCACGTCCGTAAAGATCATAGCGAGGGCGTATGATATATTTTGAAAGACGCTTCAAATCGGCATACTGCTCTGCCAAACGATCGATTCCACATGCACCTCCGCTGATAACGGTATCAATATCCGCTGAAATATATGGTGATAAATCGAAATCCGTGATACTCCGCGAACCAACGATCAACAATTTCATGAAATTGATTTCTCCCTTCGAATATATACCTATATAAGTATACACCAAATCAGAGAGATTGTCAATAGGGTATATATTCGATAAAATATATATTAAGGGAGGGATATAGATGGTAAGATTGACAATAGACAGGTATTTGGATAAATGCGGCATCACTCGCTATGAGCTAGCCAAACGAACTGAAATTAAATTTCAAACGATAGACCGTTACTATAAAAACCGCGTTGTTCGTTATGACGGTTACATTTTAGACCGCATATGCAGTGCACTGAAATGCGATCTCTGCGACATCATCGAATACGTCGAGGACTGAGACACCCACATTCCCCAATGAAGCATTCAAAGCAGTCCTTCCATAGAAGCAAAAAAGCCGATGCTCCCCATCGGCTTTTTTATTGTATAACGAAAACCCCGCCATAGTGGCGGGGTTCTATGAAGTCTATGCCGATGAGCAAAAAACAAATAAAAACACAGCGAAGAATGTTTTTGTTCTAAAGGCTCCCTTGTGTAAAGGGAGCTGTCAGCGAAGCTGACTGAGGGATTGTTTTGTGTGGCTTTTTGCTTTTTACAATCCCTCCGTCATTTTCTTGCGAAAATGCCACCTCCCTTTACACAAGGGAGGCTCACAGTGGAACCCGTTTACGGGTAGCAAGTAGCAGTTGCATGGCTGGCAGGCCAATCTCAAGCGCACTTGTGCGTAGCCAGTATTGGGTAGGGCTATGCCCGAAACTGAAATACCCCCCGTTTTACGGGGGGATATTTATTGATATTCAGTTTTCCAACGCCGAATCGATCAAGGCCTTCAGCGCATCCTTTGTCATCGCGCCCGTGCGATTGGCGACCACAATGCCGTTCTCGTCGAGCACCAGCGTCATCGGATAGGCATATCCTCCCAGCGCGAGGAAATACGTATCACGCGCGTCGTCGTGCCCGAAGATGATCGGAGAATCGGCATAATGCTCGGCGATATACGCAGGCGCATTGGTGATTCCCTGATAGGAATGGACCGCAACCATGGTGATCCTGTCACCGTATTCCCGCGCCACCTCATCAAAGTGAGGAAGCTCTGCCTTGCAAGGACCGCACCACGTGCCCCAGAAATTGAGGACCGTCACCTTGCCGGAGCCTCTGACGTTGAAGATCTCCGCGTCGCTCTCTCCCTCAAACAGAGGCACATCCCATGCATAGCACAGGGCTCCGGGAAGATACCCCTCGGGCGGGATCTCCACAAATTTTGCCCAAAGCGACAGATCCTCCGCACCGGTATAGGAAAGCAAGCCCATCACCTCGGAAAGCGTCTTTCCGCTCCAGGAATCCACCTCTGCACGGTTTTGCCACGTTCCCTTGTCCAAATACCATCCCTCAAAGCGGAAGCCCTGCTTCTCGGGCGCGGTCGGGACACCGCCGGCAGAATAGAGCGCATAAAGGTCGTTGTCCACAATAAATCGGATATCCGCCGTCTCGCCCACAACAGGCGGCAGGGTTGTTTCCTCCTCCTTGCCGTTTCCCGTGCATCCACTCAAAAGCAGCGCGAAAAGCAAGAGCAGCGTCAGCAGTCTGCATACGTACGTTTTCATCCTTCATCCTCCTCGATTCGATCTCTGTTTTCTACATTATACCACACGGCAAGTCGGCTTGTCAACAGTCAGTTATCCTTCTGCCGCACTCCCGCAAAAAAAGCATTACCCAAAAGGCGTTTGGGTAATGCTTTTTTGACGATCAAAGCCGCTCAGCTTTTGTTCTTCTCTTTTTTCTCCTTCGCACGCTTGTCGTTGATGATCTGCATATGCTCGGCGGTGATCAGCTCCACGCCGTTCTCTTTTGCCCAATCAACGCAGCCTCTGAGCACAAGCGGAAGAAAGACGCGCGGAACGGCAAGCACCGTCATGAGTGCCTCGTCGGTGAATTTGATCTTATCGTCCGCGCGGTCTGCGGCATAGCGAACCGATTCCAACGATGCCTGCCTCATCTGCAAAAGCTCGGCACGCATCCTCGTTTTGCGGTGGAACCAGAAGTTTTTGCTGTCACGGTAGCCGTAATCGACGGGCAACGCCGGGAAATCCTTTGCCCTGACGCCGTTGATGATCGCGTCACGGTACCTTTTCTTCATCAGGATCTTGTCCACGCGGAGAATGAAATGCGCTCCGAATTTGCTGGTGATACCGTTGAAATCGTGATAAGGCGCCTCATAGCCGTTCAGCTCTCCCGGCAGATCCCTGTCAGCACCGTCAAGCTCACGCATCCACGTGCATTCAATGACCTCAATCGCATCGCTCATCACCTGCGGACGGATGTCTGCCGGGTTTTCCTCCTCGATCAGGCTCTTCTCCAAGCGAAATTTGCACTTTGGCATCTTCTCGGCGGGCTTGTCACCCGGCCAGGAAAGCTTCACCGCCTCGCGAAAGGTCTTGGGATCATCCGTGATGAAGTTGAGCGCGCATTTTCCGTTGCGGAGAATGTTTTGTGCGGTGTTCGAGGAATTGCGGCAGCACAGCAACATGGCGTAATAGTCTTTCCCCGCCACGTAGTAGGGCTGTACCAGAGAATAGGGACCGAGGTTGGTGGTGCCGTCCTCACACAGTGTGCTGATCAGAACGGTCGGCATCGGAAAAAAGAGCGACGTCTGATAGAAATTATCAACGATACGAAGATTTTCAAAGCTGCTCATGTTGCATTTCTCCTTCATTTTCATCTTTATTTTTGTTTTCCGTGATTCCACGCGCACGCGCTCTGCGGTCGATCAGATACCATGGCAGATACGCAAGCACAAACATCAGCGTGATCGCCGCCGCCATGATCAGAAGACGCAACGCAAAGTTCGGAGGAAGCACGTCCAGGATCGAGGGGGTGTCCTCGGGCTTCGCCATGAAGAGATAGTTTGCACCGGGACCGATGATCGTGTTTGCCGCATAGGCGATCGCCGCCAGAATGCCGAGGGCTACGTAGGCGCGAGCGAAGGAACGGAGCGTCGGACGCATTTTGTGTACGAAGATCATATAGAACACCACGATGTATCCCAACGTGTGCTCGAGCCAGAACTGATAGTAGCGGAAGCGAAGCGGACCCGTGTAGGTAATGACCGTGGGAGTGATCAGCGCGAAGACGGTTCCCGAAAACAGCCAGAAATAGCAGACATCAAACAGCGCCTGCGACTTGGTCAGGACCATGTAGCTGCCAAAGATCACCACCCAACCGCAAACCGTGATCGGAAGATGGTCGACGGGATTGGGCTCCAGCTCGGGAATGGCGACCAGGCGCCAGAAATAGGACATTTCGGAAATGATCATGGTGAATGCCAGCGCAAAGCGGAGCTTCTGCTCGTGCTTGGACGCGCGGATCTGCTCACGGTAACGGCTGATCAAAAGGATGAGCGCCACCATCAGCAGGATCGGCAAAAAATGAGCGAGGGAAAAGTTGGTGAATTCGACCTCATCGCCCTGCCCGAAAAATTCATGCAAAAAATGCTTCATAAAAACGTCTCCTTATGCTTTTTCATGCGGACTCCTTCCTATCTAGTCTACCACACCCCGCGACAAAAATCAAGAGCTTTCGACTCATTGGGGGCGAATTTCCCAAAACCGAACCGAAAACGGCACTCGAAGGGCAAGCCTTCCGAGTGCCGTTTCAATTTCATTTCGTTTCTTCATCCTTCCAACGCACTCAACAAATCATCCTATGCACGCGTCGGGGGAATCATGCGGGCGTCTGCCCTCTTTCCATCAAAAAATTACGCCTTTTCTTCCTTTTGTGCGATCTTGCCCGTCAAGCGCTCGAAAATCTCAAGCTCATAAGAGGGGATATAAAGCCCAAACAGCTCTCCGTCGCGCTCGATCTCCATGACGTAATAGGGCTTGAAGAAGACACAGCCCATGTTGTTCACCGTCAGTTTATAGGGCTTGTATTTTTCATCCCGGATGTCCTCCTCCTTGTTCCAGCCCAGAACCGAGATCCGTCGGTTCTCGGTGACAATTCTCTTGACCTCGGCCTGTCGGAAGGAATAAACGTGCTCCAGATCGGCAAGATGGAACGCACCCTCGGAGGCATAGAGCCGCATCTCCACGTTGATGTAGGGCGTCGGCTGCATCATCAGCGCTTGCGGAATGAGCTTGTCGTTTTTCATCTTGTATCGGAATCCCAGAACGTCAACGGGAACAGCGGTGCTCGGAACACCCATTTCCTCATGGATGCTCTTGAAATCCTGCCGGATCTCATGTGACTGCTCCTCCGCGCCTTCCTCCTCCAGCACTCTTTTTTCCTTTGCCTTGGAGAAAAGATGCAGCGCAAGCCAAAGCACACCGCAAAGAACGCCGCTCAAAACCAAAGCAGGAGCGTTTTTCCATGCCGTTTCCAGCCCCGCTCTGACCGTTGCAAGCATCACGATCAGAAAAAATCCGCCCATCAAGGGCTTCACGATCCGAAGCCAGAACGGGATCTGACTTTTGTTCACGGTCTCCTCAAGAGCCTCCTGCTTGCTTTCATATTCCTCAAGCCGCTGCTTGGAGGCAGTGCGGGTAATAAACTCGGAGCCGTTGATGACCTCGTTCTCCTTGTCCGTCGTAATATCCACGCAAAAGATCGGTTTTCTTTCCTTCATCTTCAACATGTTCTCCTTTTCATTTTTTGAGCAGAGAGGAAGGAGCTTCCCGTCAAGAAGCGATCCTCCCCCTCAAAGCAGTGTTCATCAATCATAGAGTTTTGCCCAACGGCGTTTTTTGACAATGCCGGAAACGACCAAAAGAACCAAGGCACCCAGGATCACCGCACAAGAGATCTTGATTCCCGTGCCGATGCTGCTCTCGACCTTCAGCTCCTCCCACAGATCGTTGAGCAGCGTCAGACGCTCGGGAGAAAGGTTGAGATATGCCTGCCTGGGGATCTCCTCATCCACGCCGTAGAGGATCTCCATCGCATCCTCATGCGTTTCCGAGATCGCCTCCTGATATTCGGTGCTGTTCACAACCGTCGTTAAGGGAGATGCGTAATAGGTATAGAGCGCATTGGCGACTCCGACGTCCTCTTGGCACATGAAATTGATGTATTCCAGCGCCAGCTCGTAATTCTTCGAGCTCTTCGGGATGCACATCGCATCCATATAGAAGTTGGTTCCCTCCTTCGGATAGAAGAAGGCGAGATCCTCGTTGTCCTCATACATGCTCAGGAAATCTCCCGCGTAGTATGCCGCCACGGCAGCCGATCCGCTCTTCATTTTGTTGAAGATCTCGTCCATGACGTATCCCTGCACAATGTCCTTTTGCGATTTGAGCAGCTCCAGCGCCTCGCGCCACTGCTCATCGGTCGCCTCATTGACGTCGTATCCAAGATAATAGAGCGCCGTGCCAAAGGCATCGCGACTGTTGTTGAACTGCAGGATGTCACCCGTATAATCGGTGTCCCAGAGCAGCTCCCAGCTGCCGATCTGCCCGTCGTCGGCGGGAACGATGCTCTCGTTGTAGATCACGCCCACCATGCCGTAAAAATACGGAACCGAATAGACGTTGTCGGAATCGTCCTCATAATAGACGTTCTCTCCCTTGAATGCCTCGTCAACGTAGGCATAATTGGGGATCTTCGAAAGATCGAGCGGGGCGAGCAAGCCCTCCGAGACCATACGCTGGATCATATAGTCGGACGGCACGATCACGTCATAGGTCGCGGCTCCGCTGTTGATCTTTGCGTACATATCCTCGTTGCTGGAATAGGTGGAGTAGTTCACCGTCACCTTTTTTCCGTATTTTTCAAAATAATATTCCTCAAATGCCTGATTGACGTCGAGCGAGCCCTCCGAGCCGTCGGAGATATATTCGCCCCAGTTATACACATACAGGGTCTCTGCGTCCTCCCCGGAGAAGCAGGAGGTGAAAATGCCGACGCAAAGCAGCGTCAAAGCCAGCGTCAAAAGTGCATACAGCAAACCAAAGCGTTTCATCTGACCTTGCCCCCTCCCGATAGATTCCGATTCCTTTTCCGCTGTCTGCTCTCACCCGCCGAGCCCGCCACGTTGACGGCGATCAGGAGGATCAGAATGGCAACGATCATCAGCGTGCAAAGCGCATACATACTGAATTTCACCTCGTGCGCGGTCTGATTGTAGATGTAGAGCGGAAGCGTCTTGAAATCCGGAGAGCTGACGAAATGGCTGATGACAAAGTCGTCGAGCGAGAGCGTAAAGCCCATCATCAGTCCCGAGATCACACCGGGCATGATGTACGGCAGCTCCACGCGGAAAAAGGTCTGCGCGGGCGTGCATCCGAGGTCGAGCGCCGCCTCGGTCAGGCTCTTGTCCATCTGACGGAAGCGCGGCAGGATCTGCAGGATCGCGTACGGCAGGTTGAAGGTGGTGTGCGCGATCAGCATCGTCCACATACCCAAAGTGTCGCCAAGACCGATGATCGCACCCACTCCGACAAACAGCAGCATCATCGAAACACCGGTCACGATGTCGGGGTTCATCATGGGAATGTTGGAGACGCTCTCCGCCATTCTCTTGTAGTATTTGTTTTTTGCGCGCGAGATCGCGAACGCCGCAAGCGTACCGATCAGCGTCGCGGCACAGGACGACGTCACCGCCAGAAAGAGCGAGTTTTTCAGAGCCGCCAATGCCTCTCCGTCGCGGAAGAGCTCCCGATACCAATACAGGGAAAATCCCGCAAAGTTGCTCAGGCTTCCCGATGCGTTGAAGGAGAAGATGATCACGACCAGAATCGGTGCATAGAGGATCAGAAAGATCAGACCGATGTAAAATTTGGATAAAAATTTCATACGATGAGATCCTCCTCACTGTCGGAAAACTTGTTCATGATCGCAAGAAAGATCAGAATGAGGATCATCATGACCAGTGAGATCGCCGCACCCATATGATAGATCACGGCGTTCTTGGACTGACGCTCGATCGTGTCACCGATCAGGTCAAACGAGCCGCCGCCCAGCTTCTGCGAAATATAGAAGGTGCTGATCGAGGGAACGAAGACCATCGTGATGCCCGAGATCACACCCGGCATGCTCAGGGGAAGGATCACGCGGAGCAGCGTCTGACGGTTGTTGCAGCCCAGATCTGCCGCCGCCTCGAGATACCTGCGGTCGAGCTTTGTCATCGTGGTGTAGATCGGCAAGACCATGTAGGGCAGAAAATCATAGATCATACCCAGAATGACCGCCGCGTCGGTGCCGATGAAGGTCAGCTTCTGAAAGCCGAGACGCGTCAGGAAGGTGCTGACGATGCCGCCGTTGTCAAGCAAAGCCATCAGGGAGTAGGTCCGGATGAGCAGACTGATCCACATCGGGAGCATCAGGAGCACGAGAAGCACGTTGCGTGCCTTTTCGGACATCTGTGCCATGCAGTATGCCAAGGGATAGCCGATCAGGAAGCAGACCGCCGTAGCGATCAGGGAAAATCCGAGCGACATCACAAAGGTGTGCGAATAGGACGACAGAGAAAGGATGTTTTCAAGGGTGAAGCCTCCCTCTCGGTCGGTAAACGCGAAATAAATCACAAACAACAGCGGAGCGACGATGAAAATGGCCGACCACAAAAGATGCGGCGCTGCGGCGATCCGCTCAAATACAGATCTCTTTTTCATTCCTCTTCCACTTCCTCCGTGACATCGGAGAGCTTGTCCAACTCATCGCTGAAGGAGGAATAGTCTCCAAACATTCCGGAAAACTCCGATTTTTTCATGATGTGAATCGCGTCGGGATCGATCGAAAGTCCGATGGTCTCCCCCTCCGCCACGAAATCGGTCGTCTGGATCATCCACTTGAAGCCGGCAACGTCCACGATGATCTCATAGTGCACACCGCGGAAGGTGACCGTGGTCACAAGGCCCTTGAGCATACCGCGCTCGGGTGCCACCACGTCCACGTCCTCGGGACGGATGACGACGTCCACGGGCTCGTTCTTCTCAAAGCCGCCGTCAACGCAGTCAAACACGTGTCCCGCAAATTTTGCACGGCGATCCTCAAGCATCAGACCGTCAACGATGTTGGATTCTCCGATGAAGTCGGCAACAAAGGCGTTCACGGGCTCGTTGTAAATATCGGTGGGAGAGCCGATCTGCTGGACGCGTCCGTTTTCCATGACGACGACGGTGTCGGACATGGAGAGCGCCTCCTCCTGATCGTGCGTTACGTAAATGAAGGTGATGCCGGTCTGATGCTGGATGTTCTTCAGCTCATTCTGCATATCCTTGCGAAGCTTGAGATCGAGTGCCGACAGGGGCTCGTCCAAAAGCAGAACCTTGGGCTGATTGACCAGCGCACGCGCGATCGCCACGCGCTGTTGCTGACCGCCCGACAGCGTGTTGACACGACGGCGCTCAAAGCCCTTGAGGTTGACCATGGCAAGCATCTCCTTGACCTTGGTTCTGATCTCGGCATCCGGACACTTGTGCAGGCGAAGTCCGAAGGCAATATTGTCAAACACGTTCAGATGCGGAAAGAGCGCATATCTCTGAAAGACCGTGTTGACCTGACGCTGATAGGGAGGAACGTCATTGATCCTCGCACCGTCAAAAAACACGTTTCCGTCATCGGGGGTCTCAAAACCGCCGATGATGCGCAGCGTGGTCGTTTTTCCGCACCCCGAGGGGCCGAGCAGAGTGATAAACTCCTTGTCGTGAATTTCCAGACTCAAGTTGTCCAGAACGGTCTCTCCGTCATACGCCTTAGAGATCCCGTCCAGCCTTATCAGCACCTTCTTGTCCATTCCGCATAAATACTCCTTTACAAGAAAAATAAAAAAATATTCATGGAAGCGCGCGGACACCCGTCCGCGGTCAAAACCGATTTCTTTCAAAAGGCTGAAAAAGTTGAAAAAAATCAAAATTTCGACAATATAACCACAAATCGTATTCTATATTGTAGCAGATATAGGAGCAAATTGCAATAGCTTTTAAAAAAATTTCAAAATTCGTCATATTTCATAATTAACCGCAATCAACCGAGACCGTTCCAAATTATCCCGCAAAAACCCATTCTTTTCTCCCCTTTCCTCCGCTTTCCTCCCACTTCCTCCCTTTTCCTCCCTTTTCGGACACCCAATATGCACCGAGCAAGCCGGCTTTTTGGAACAAGCAAAAAAATGTCGGATATTTTTTCAAAAAAATTAAAAAAATTTGAAAAAAGCCCTTTTCAAGCGCATTTTTTTATAGTATAATATAGATTGAATGATTGTAGCCGAAAACGAAAGGAGCGATTGTCAAAGCCATGAAACAAAAATACACCATTACCGTTGCGGATATGGAGCTGAATATCATCAGCGATGCCGCACCGGACGAAGTCGAAAACATCGTCGGAATGCTTGATCGCCGCATGAGAGACATCAACCTCAAGAGCCCGCGCTGCACCAAAAACGAGGCAGCCGTTCTCTGCGCGCTGTCTTACTGCTCCGAGCGCATCGCCATGCAGGAGGCCTTCAAAAAGGTGGAAAAGGATGCATTCCGCTTTGCCGGTGAGAACGAAAAGCTCAAGAAGACCATCGAAGGAATGCAGGAGGAGCTGGACAACCTGAGAAAGGATGCCGCCGTCATGCGCTCGATCCTCGATCGCGCCGCTCTGACCGCAACCGTACCCGCTCCCGCGCCGGAAAAGCCGAAGTACATCCCTCAGCCCGCCGCAAAGAAGGCAGAGCCCGAAACCGAGCAGCTCTCGGCGTTTGACGAGGCCCCCGAGCAGCCGGTCGCTCCGCTTCCCTCTGCCGCTCCCGTCAAGGAAAGCGCCGAGTCGGAGACCGTCGAGGCAAAGGAAGAAGCCGCCGCACCCGTGAAAAAGGCGCAGAAGCCGGCGAACAAGAGCCGCGTGGGCAATATGTTCGACCTGTTGACCTTCAGCGACGTCTGAGTTCATGAAACGATTGCCCGAGTTGCTCTGCCCTGCGGGATCTCCCGAGTCCTTGGACGCGGCGATCGAGGGCGGTGCGGACGCCGTCTATCTCGGCGGCGCGTCCTTCAACGCGCGTATGAATGCAAAAAATTTCGGCGGAGACGCTTTGCGCTCCGCCGTTTTGCGCGCGCATAGATTCGGTGTCAAGGTCTATCTGACGCTCAATACGCTTGCCACGGACCGTGAGCTTTCCGCCTTCGTCGATGCCGCTCGCGAGGCACTTCTCGCGGGAGTGGATGCCCTGATCGTCGCCGATCTCGGCGGTGCGATGGCGATCCGACGTGCCTTCCCGACGGCAGAGCTTCACGCAAGCACGCAAATGTCGGGACACAGCCTCTCGATGGCAAAGCAACTTGCTTCTCTCGGCTTTACCCGCATGGTCGTGGCGCGCGAGACCTCCTCTGCCGATCTTTCCTATTTGGTCAAAGATTCCCCCATTGAGATCGAAATGTTCGTTCACGGTGCGCTTTGCGTCAGCCATTCCGGTCAGTGCCTGTTCTCCTCGATCGTCGGAGGACGGAGCGGAAACCGCGGCGAATGCGCTCAGCCCTGCCGTCTGCCCTATACCTGTGCAGACTGCAAAAAAAGGGGGCAAGCCTATCCGCTTTCCCTCAAGGACCTTTCTCTCGCATCACACGTGCCCGAGCTGATCGGGCTTGGCGTCTCCTCCCTGAAGATCGAGGGACGCATGAAATCTCCCGAATACGTCCGCGATACTGCGCGGATCTGGAGAAGGCTTTTGGACGAATGCCGGGCGGCGACCCCCGAGGAGCTGCGCGCGCTTGCCGATGCGTTTTCACGCGGCGGCTTTACCGACGGCTACTATACCGAGCAGATCGACCGACGGATGCTTGGGATCCGCTCGGATGCCGACAAGAGCATCTCGCGTGAGCTTGCTCCCTTCACGGGTCTGACGCGTCGCATTCCGCTCTCGCTTTCGGCAAGGATCCTTGTCGACGAGCCCACCCTTCTGACGCTCTCGGACGGAAGCAAGACCGTCACCGTCACGGGAGAGCCTCCGCTGGCGGCGATCAACGCACCGCTGACGCGCGAAACGGTGGAGCGCAATCTTTCCAAATTCGGCGGAACGTCTTATGCAGTCGACAGCCTCTCTCTGGAGCTTGGTGAAGGCTTGATGCTTCCGATCTCACGTCTGAACGATCTGCGCCGCCGCGCACTCGCAGCGCTTGAGGAGCAGACGAACGCCGCCTCCCCCGAAGAATGCCCCCTGCACTTGCGCAAGCCGCAAGGCAAGCGTACCGACCGACACACGGCATATTTCTACCGATCCGAGCAGATCTCCCCGCTCGCCAAGGAATATTTCGACGTTCGCTTTCTTCCGCTTCACCGCTTCACGCCCGACGCAAACGGCGTCGCGCTTCCGCCCGTCATTTTTGACGGCGATCTTCCAAGAGTGGAGACGATGCTGGCGGATGCGGTCAAGCGCGGCGCGCGATACGCGCTGATCGGCAATCTCGGACATCTGGAGGCGGCAAAGCGCGCGGGATTGACTCCCGTGGGAGATTTCCGATTGAACGTTACCAACCAAGAGAGCCTTTGCGAATGGGAAGCACTGGGCGTTTCCTCTCTGATCCTCTCTCCCGAGCTGACGCTGCCGCAGCTGCGTGACGTTGGCGGCGACACCGCAGCGATCGTTTACGGCAGGATCCCCCTGATGACGCTTGAAAAATGCGCGATCAAGGAGCTGGCGGACTGTCAGGCCTGCTCGTGTGACCGCGTGACGATCACCGACCGCCGCGGATTTCTCTTCCCCATTCTGCGCGAATGGGAGCATCGCAACGTCATCTATAACAGCCTTCCCACCAACATGTCCGACCGCCGAGAGCAGCTGACACGCGCCGGACTGACGGCGCGGCACTTCATTTTCAGCGTCGAAAAAGCCGACGAGGTGGACACCGTCATTCGGGCATTTTCATCGGGAAATCCGTTGACAGGACCTGTGAGAAGGATCAACGAAGGCTCCGGTATTCAAAAAACAAATCACAAAAATCAAAAATAATGCATATTTTTTTGCATTTACCCCTTGACAAATGAATATTTATGCGCTATAATGATACCCGTAATCAATTCAAATTATAATTTTTGGAGGAAAAGAAAAATGAAAAAATTGATTAGCGTTCTTCTTGTATCCGTTATGCTTCTTTCGGTTCTTCTGACGGTTGCATCCTGCTCCGACAAGGAAATCTTCCTCGGCGTGCAGAGCGGCACCACCGGTCAGTACTACGTCGACGGTGACGAAGACTGGGGCTTTGACGGCATCGCAGGCTATGCATCCAAGGGCTACAGCAACGGCGGTATGGCAGTTGCCGACATGAAAAACGGCGCTGTGAAGTACGTCGTCATCGACGAGCAGCCCGCAAAGCAGCTGGCAGCAAAGGTTTCCGGCATCAAGGTCATCGACGTTGCACTGACCGAAGAGGAATATGCATTCGGCGTTGACAAGAATCAGCCCGAGCTTCTGGTGGCAGTCAATGCCATTCTGGCTGAAATGAAGGTCAACGGCGCTTTGGACGCCATCGTTGCTGCTTACGCAACCGGCGAAGGCATCAAGCCCTTCACCTCCGCAACCAAGGATGCAGCAAAGGCTGACAAGCAGCTGGTCGTTGCAACCAACGCCGCTTTCGCTCCCTTTGAATATAAGGACGGCGACAAGTTCGCAGGCATCGACATGGAGATCGCTGCATACATCGCTGAGAAGCTCAACATGGAGCTGGTCATCGAGGACATGGAGTTCGATTCTGTCGTTTCTTCCGTTGGCAAGAACAACGTTGACATCGCAATGGCAGGTCTGACCGTGAACGAGACCCGTAAGGAGTTCGTGAACTTCACTGCTTCCTACTACAACGCAGCACAGATGCTGGTCGTTCCCGCAGACAACACCGATTTTGACGCTTGCAAGACCGCAGACGACGTTCTGGCTGTTCTCGCAAAGCAGGCAAAATAAAACGGCATGGGCGCTTTGAATAGTGCCTGGAACGGCTTTTATGAACAAATGATCACGAAGGGCGGTTATAAAACTGCCCTTCAAGGTTTGTTTACCACGATTGAAATCGCCGTTCTTGGCTTGGTTATCGGAATTATCCTCGGCACGCTGATCGCTTTGGTCAAGGTCATGCCCAAAAGCAACGCTGCCGTGAAGGTCGGCTCCGCGGTCTGCGACGTCTACGTCGGCTTCTTCCGCGGAACGCCGATGGTCGTCCAGCTTTTGTTGGGCTATTTCGTTTTGCTTCCCATGCTCGGCGTGGCTTCGGATGCCGTCGTCGTTGCGATCATCATTTTCGGTCTGAATAGCGGCGCATACGTCTCCGAGATCATGCGTGCCGGCATTCAGTCGGTCGACTCGGGACAGCTTGAGGCGGGACGCGCCGTCGGCCTCCCCTTCTGGCCCGCAATGCTCAAGATCGTCATCCCGCAGTCGATCAAAAACATCCTTCCCACGCTCGGCAACGAGTTCATCGTGCTGATCAAGGAGACCTCCGTGGTCAGCTTCATCGCCGTGGTCGACCTGACCAAGGCCTTCAAGGCGATCGGAGACGCGACCTATGAGTACATTCTCCCCTACGTCATGCTGGCGCTGGTATATCTGATTCTGGTGCTGGTGATCACCTACCTGATCAAGCTCATGGAAAGGAGGCTGCGTCGCAATGAACGAACAGTATAAAATGCCCGAGGGCATGATCCTCTCCGCACAAAATCTGAAGAAAAGCTTTGGCAACAACGAGGTCCTGCGCGGACTGAATCTCGATATCCGCAACGGTGAGGTCATCGCGATCATCGGTCCGTCCGGATGCGGAAAGTCCACCTTCCTGCGTTGCCTCAACTGCATGGAGGATCCCACGGGCGGCTCGATCTTCTTTCAGGGAGACGATATTGCCGACGTGCGGATCAACATCAATACCCACCGTGAGAAGATCGGCATGGTGTTCCAGCAGTTCAATCTGTTCAACAACAAGTCGGTCATCCAGAACATCATGCTCGCCCCCGTGTACGTGGGCGTAAGAAATTACCGAAAAGCCAAGCGTCGGAACGGCGCCATCCGCTTTTCCAACCTCTTC
>JAZSJS010000101.1:0-7681 GCA_045534435.1 Eubacteriales bacterium | reverse complement strand
AGGCGTGCGAGGATGCGGGGGCCGACGGCATCAGCCTGATCAACACCTTGCTGGGAATGCGCATCGATCTGCGCACCAAGCGTCCGGTGATCGCCAACAAGATGGGCGGATTTTCGGGTGCGGTGATCTTCCCGGTGGCGGTTCGCATGGTCTATCAGGTCGCGCACGCAGTCAAGATCCCCGTCGTGGGAATGGGCGGCGTTTCGAGTGCCGAGGACGTCATCGAGCTGATGCTCGCGGGTGCTACGGCGGTTGAGGTCGGTGCGGCAAATCTGGTCAATCCCTTTGCCTCGCGCCACAATCCGCACCACCATTCCCGTGTGATGGCAAAATACGGAATTCAAAGCTTAAAAGATATTATCGGAGGAGTACAGTAATGGGAAAAGACGTGATCATCGCGTGTGATTTTGACAGCGCGAAAAAAACATTTGCATTTTTGGACAAGTTTACCGGCAGAAAGCCGTTTGTGAAGATCGGCATGGAGCTTTACTATGCCGAGGGGCCCTCGATCGTCCGTGAGATCAAGCGTCGCGGACACAAGATCTTCCTCGACCTCAAGCTTCACGACATTCCCAACACCGTCAAGAAGTCGATGGCAGTGCTGTCGCGTCTGGACGTGGACATGACCAACCTGCACGCGGCAGGCACCGTCCGCATGATGGAGGGTGCTCTGGAGGGACTCACGCGTCCCGACGGCACGCGTCCGCTTCTGATTGCGGTCACGCAGCTGACCTCCACCGACCAGGAGAGCATGGAGAAGGATCTGCTCATCAAGGAGCCGATCGCAGACGTTGTGATGCACTACGCGCACAATGCAAAGCTCGCGGGTCTGGACGGTGTTGTCTGCTCTCCCCTGGAGGCCGGCAAGGTACACGAGAGATGCGGGGAGAAGTTCCTCACCGTTACCCCCGGAGTTCGCTTTGCCGACGGTGATATCGGAGACCAGAAGCGCGTCATGACCCCTGCCGAGGCAAAGAAGATCGGCTCGGATTATATCGTGGTCGGCAGACCGATCACCGCTGCCGAGGATCCGGTTGCAGCCTATGAGCGTTGCGTCAGAGAATTTGTGGACTGATTTTGAAAAATTGCAAAGGAGAGCATGAAAATGGAAGGCTATAAAAGAGAGTTTATACAGTTTTTGGAGGGTGCGGGTGTATTGAAGTTCGGTGATTTCACCGCAAAGAGCGGCAGAAAGATTCCGTATTTCATCAATGCCGGCATGATCAAGACCGGAGAGGATATTGCCAAGCTCGGCGAGTTTTATGCGCGCGCATATTTTGAAAAGCTGGGTGAGAAAAAGGCGGTTCTTTACGGCCCCGCCTACAAGGGCATTTCTCTTGCCGTTTCTGCCGCAGTGGCACTTTCCAAGAAGGGTCTGAACGTTCCGTTCTTTTTCAACCGCAAGGAGGTCAAGGATCACGGTTAACGCAGCGTGTTCATCGGCTACGTTCCCACGGCAGGCGAGGAGATCGTCATCATCGAGGACGTGATCACCGCCGGCACGGCGATCCGCGAGAGCATGGAGATCCTGTCGCACCTTGAGGGCACGCGCGTTGCGGCAACCTTCATCATGGTCGACCGCAAGGAAAAGGGACAGACCGAAAAGGGCGCAATGCAGGAGATCGAGGATCAGTTCGGATTCCCGGTCTATTCGATCGTCGACGTTTACGACATCATCGAATATCTGGAAGAGGATGAAAAGAACGCCGAGAACGTCACGCGTATCAAAAACTATCTGGCGATCAACGGCGCAAAGGCGTGATTGAAGAGGTCGTGCGATTAACTTTTGATGGGAGATTATGATGAGAAGCCTGATTGATATTGTGGATTTTTCGGTGGAAGAGCTCTACGGCATGATGGATACCGCGCAGGATATTATTGCGCATCCCGAGCGCTATGCCGACGCTTGCCGCGGCAAGAAGATCGCGACACTCTTTTTTGAGCCGTCCACCCGAACGCGGCTGAGCTTTGAGGCTGCGATGCTGGAGCTTGGCGGCAGTGTGATCGGATTTTCGGAGGCAAGCTCCTCCTCAGCTGCAAAGGGCGAGAGCATTGCCGACACGGCAAAGGTCATCAGCTGCTATGCAGACATCGTTGCCATGCGACATCCGCGTGACGGCGCCCCCTTCGTGGCGGCGCAGAACGCGAGCATTCCCGTGATCAACGCGGGCGACGGAGGACACTGTCATCCCACACAGACGCTGGCGGATCTCTTTACCATCTATCGCGAGAAGGGCAGACTGTGCGACCTGACCGTCGGCTTCTGCGGCGATCTGAAATACGGACGCACGGTGCACTCCCTGATTGCGGCGCTTTCCCGTTATACCGGAATCCGCCTGGTGCTGATCTCTCCCACGGAGCTGAAGCTTCCCGAGCATATCAAGACCGAGGTCATCAAGAAGAACGGCATGGAATACGTGGAAACGGCAGACCTGGAGGGCGTGATGCCCGAGCTGGATATTCTTTATATGACACGTGTGCAGGGCGAGAGATTTGCCGATCAGAGCGAGTTCTTGCGTCTGCGTGACAGCTATATTCTGACGACGGAAAAGCTGAACAATGCCAAGAGCGACCTTGCGATCCTGCATCCGTTGCCCCGTGTGAATGAGATCAGCGTCAAGGTGGACGACGATCCGCGCGCGTGCTATTTCAAGCAGGTCAGCAACGGAAAATATATGCGCATGGCGTTGATTCTGAAGCTTTTGGATGAGGTGAAGGTCGATCCCGTGAGAGCACCGCTGATCCGTGCGGACGGCACCTCTCTGATCCGTGATCGCATTCGTTGCCAGAATGCGCGTTGCATCAGCGCGGTCGAGCAGGAGCTGGATCCCGTCTTCGTTTGGACCGAGCAGGAAAAGGGAATCTGCCGTTGCATCTATTGCGAGACCGCGGCAGAGCTGAAATAATCAAAAACAAAGAAGCCCCCTGTCAATCGACATTGACAAGGGGCTTTGTGTGTCAGAATCAAAGCGTGCAGATCAGGCGCTCCAATGCGGTATAGCCGTTCACAGACGAGCCCTTGAGCGTTTCATCGGCCTCGGTACATGCCTTCAGCGCGCGGCGCAGACGTTGCTCGGAGGTGTTGCGCAGAGATCTTTGATAAAGAGAGACGCGGAATTCATGCAGCTTGAGCAGGGAGCCGATCTCGGAGGCAGGCGTTCCCTCAGAGGCCATGGATTGGATGGATACCATGTCGCAAATAACGCGGGAAACCTCACCCAGCACGATCGTGGGCTCGATCCGTCTGCCACGGTAGTCGCCAAGGATCGCGAGCGCTGCCTCCTGCTTGCCTTCCATAATGGCATTGGTAAAGGCGAACGCATCGTATTCAAGGGCGGGTGTGCAAACAAGGCGCATTTCCTCCTCGGTGGCAACCGTCTTGCCTTGCCAGAGCGTGTAAAAGGAAAGCTTGTCGATCTCGCTCGCGAGAATGTACATACTGTGACCGCAATAATCCGGCATGGCGGCGCAAAGGGCAGGGGATGCCTGCACACCGTTGTGCTCGAAATGCTTTTGCACCCATGCGGCGAGCTTTGCGGAGCTGCATTTTTCGAATTGGACGGGAGTCAGATGCTCGCTCAGTTTGGAGAAGGTTGAGGAGGGACGCTTGGGAAGATAGCCGGTGTCAATCGAATCCGCGGAAAGATTGAAGATGACGACGTTATAGTCAAATTCCGGGAGCTGTGCAAGCGCCTCGCAAAGACCGTTCAGCATCTGCGCGTGCGTCAGAGTGTTGAAATTGAGACCGCTGACTGTAATCAGCTTTCGGTCTGCCATCATGGGAGTCGGCATCATGGCGTCCAGCAGTTTGTCGGGGGTCAGATCGATTCCGTCCAGCTTCATTTCATTGAAGATGGCAAAGGTCTCGTCGGGGCAGAGGATCTCTCTTGCGTGACGCAGGGCGAATGCCTTGAGATAGTCCTCCTCACCAAAAAAGAAATATCCCGTGCGAGGATTCGATTTGATCTCCTTGCGAAAATCCGATTCCTTGATGATGTTCAATGCATTCACCTCCCATTTTCATCTGTTACCTCTATTATAGCATATATTTTTTTATTTCGCCATAGAAACCGACATTTTTTTGAAAATTGTATATTATTTACAAAGGATTTTGAAAAAAAGAAAAAAGTTTTTACATCAAATTTCAAAAAAGGCTTGAAAAATGAAGAAAAGTATGATATAATACCCATGTTGCGCATATGCGTATATAATTTTAGGGTGGTCCGCTGCTATGCTCGCATGAACACCCGGTAATCAGGAGGACTCAAAAATGAATTTACTTGAGGCTTTTACAAACGAGCAATTGAAGGCGGAGCTGCCCCTCGTCCGCATCGGTGACACCGTTCGTGTTCACAACCGTATCAAAGAGGGTAACAGAGAGAGAATCCAGATGTTCGAGGGTACCGTCATCGCGAAGCATGGCGGCGGTATTTCCGAGACCTTCACCGTAAGACGCATTTCCTACGGTGTTGGCGTTGAGAAGACCTTCCCCATCCACTCTCCCAACGTAGTGAAGGTTGACATCATTCGCGTCGGTAAGGTCAGACGCGCAAAGCTGTACTACCTGCGTGACAGAGTCGGTAAGGCTTCCAAGGTTAAGGAACAGATCTGATTCGAATAAAGGCTCCACCGAAAATCGGTGGAGCCTTTATTTTTTCTTCGCCGGCATCAAGCCTGCGCATCTTGCCGACAATCATATTTTCTCACTCTCACGCATACAATGAACCACGAAGAAACGAGAGAAAGGCGGTTTGAGTATGAAAAAAAGGGGTTGGAGATGCGGTTTGGCGGCGTTGGCGGGGGCGGTTTGCCTGTCTGCGGGGAGTTTTTGTGCGGGAGCGGAGAGTGCGTTGCCACCGGCACTTTCTTATGGCTTGCACGTCATTTCGGCATCCACAGATATGGCGATTTCGGCACCCGTGGGAAACGACGTTGTCTTTTCGGAGGATGCCTTTGCGCGCGCATTGAACCTGTCGCGCATCGATTATATTACCGTACGCTCTCTGCCCGAGACCTCTGCGGGTGAGCTTCTGCTCGGCTCGACGCGCGTGGCGGTGGGGCAGACGATTTCGGGTGCCAATCTGGGATATCTGACCTTTTGCGCGGCTGCGGAGGATCTGACGCGTGCATCCTTCACCTTCACGGCAAACGGTGGTGCGATTCCCATGCGATGCAACGTCTATTTGTTGGACGAGGTGAACTACACGCCCACCGTTAGCATCGTGCCCGCGCTTTCTCTCAGCGTTTCCACACACAAGGGACTTTCGGCATACGGCACGCTTTCGGCATACGATCCGGACGGTGACGCGTTGGTTTATGAGATCGTTTCCTATCCGCAAAACGGCGCACTCGACCTGCAGGACCGCACGTCGGGAAGCTACGTTTACACACCAAACGCAGGCTACACGGGAGGCGATTGCTTCACCTACGTCGCACGCGATCCGTACGGAAATTACAGTGCCGCGGCGACCGTTGATCTCAAGGTGACGCTGGCGGGAACCTCGGTGACGTATGCGGACATGAAGGATTCGGCGGCATACAACGCAGCGCTGACCATGACGGAAAAGGGCGTGATGAGCGGCACGCAGGTGGGGAATCAATACTATTTCTATCCCGAAAGCAGCGTCAGCCGTGTCGAGTTTTTGGTGATGGCGATGAACGCGGCGGGAATCACCGACGTTCCCGCGTGTGAAACGACGGTATTTGCCGACGACGCAGACATTCCCGAGTCGATGAAGGGATACGTTGCCGCGGCCTATGAGATGAAATACATCAGCGGCTCGTTGAACGAAGGAAGGCTTTGCTTCCTGCCGAACGAGGAAATCACACGCGCGCAGGCGGCGGTGATGCTTTCCAACATCGTCGGACTTTGTGACGTTCCCGTCACCCCGACCTTTGCCGACCGCTCCGAGATCCCCGTTTGGGCGAGTGAGGCGATCTATTCGCTCAATGCCGCGGGAATCATGAACAGCCAGGCGGGATACATCTCACCCACCGCCAAGATCACACGCGCGCAAACCGCGCAGATGCTGACGGCGGCGATGGAATACGTGGAATAAAGCATCTGGCTTGAGGGCCTGAAGGAACAGTTTTTGAAATTCAATAGAATCCGGTAGTTATCGACAGGAAAAGGACGAAGAATTGTGAAAATTCTTCGTCCTTTTTTATAGGATCATCAAATACAAGTCTTATTTTCAACATTCTTATTTACCTTTTTGATCAAATTCGGGAAAACAAATCAAATAGCAGTCACATTCGTCGCAACAACACTCATAGCCTTGCTCTCCAATACCATGGCAAACAGTAGGCTTTCCGGGTATCAGTTCTATGCCGGTGATATCTATTATCTTTTTTGGAATATTTTTGCTCATACATCCTCCTATCAGCATATACCACAGTGCGCAACCGAAGCCACGCACCGAAAAACGTAGCTCCATGCCGCGACGCAAACTTTTTAACACTACCATATAACATGGAAAAGCATACAAAAAGGGAGCATACATTTTTGCCAAAAGGAAAAAAGTATACTTATCCCATGTTATCCATGGTAGCGTTGTGTTATTCAGTTTACGTCGCAAGGATATTATATCACACTCTTGATAAATTGTAAATACTTTTCAGAGAAATTTATAAAATGACCTCCCGAGAAAAGAGCAAATTGATTATATCATTTTTCTTGACAAGTCCTGCTTTTGTGGACACAAATGCAAAAATACGGCATACCTCTTTCGAGATATACCGTATTTTTGCAAATTGTTTTTTACATATTTTCGATCGTTCCCTCGTTGAGAACGACCTCGTCGCCGTCGGCATCGACGTCCTTCAGAGAAAGGTATTTGATCGTGCCCTTGTTGCAGAGCAGAGGCATGGGCTTGCCGGTTTCGTTCTTGGTGGTGACGTCGTCGAGAATCAGACGCTCGACCACGGCGGTCTTGCCCACGTAGACCGTTTCCTTGGGAACGGCCTTTTCTCTGCGGTGCAGAGAACGGACGGTGAGGGTACGGAGATCGGTGTCGGATTGAACGTAGATATAAGGCAACGCAGATTCGGGTGTTCTCGGATAGGGCTTTTCCTTGTGATAAACGCCTCGGGACTTGGAGGCATAAACGTTTTCCACGGTGATGCCGTCGAAATATCCCGTCGTCTCGCCCTCATAAAACTTTGTAATGCCGACCATATACTGATAATATGTGCCGAATACGTTGGAGATGTGGATGTTCTCGATCCTCTCACTGACGAGCAGAAGGCGAACCGCACTGTGACAGTTTTCAGCGTACAGGCCGTCGATCTCGATGTTCGTGATCGGCCCGTGCGAGCCCTCGTGTGCGTTGATCGCAACGAGGTCGTCATAGCAGGCGCCCTTGAGATTGCGAACCATGCCGTAGTGGCAGTTGCCGTCGATGTGCACACCGTCCATGTTGAGTGGAATGGGATTTCCCATGTTGAAATCAAAGGTGATATCCTCAACCGTGAAGTAGGTCACGGTATCCAACGTGATGGCGTACATCGAGGGATCCTTTACCGTCAGAGACGAGATCTTGAGGTTCTTGACGTTGTAGAAGAAGATGCCGTAGCCATAGAACTCGCGCACCGAGAAATCTCTCGCCTGCTCGGGATTGGGGATCTGATTCATGTTGTTGCAGTCCCAGATACCGCCGCAAAGCTCGATGTTCTGACAGGG
>JAZSJS010000082.1:0-8428 GCA_045534435.1 Eubacteriales bacterium | reverse complement strand
TGGCTCACAGAACGACATGGCTACGATCCGACTTTCAGGACGCGAGCGTGACCGAGCCACAGCGAGACACGGCTATGCCGTTCGGATCTCGCAGGAGGTTTTCAACCTGCTTTATGAAAGACACCCCTTGGCAAGTCGGAGGCCAAGCGGTCTTAGGAAGACAATACTAATGGCCAACTCCTTGGCTCACAGAACGACATGGCTACGATCCGACTTTCAGGACGCGAGCGTGACCGAGCCACAGCGAGACACGGCTATGCCGTTCGGATCTCGCAGAATATGAATTTGCTTTATGGAAGGCTCCCTTGGCGATGTTTTTTTCTTTTTTGATGTGCATGGCAGGTCGATTTTTGGTGTGAAAGTCTCCGAAACAGAGAGTTTACTCAACTCACAGTTTACCCGATTCTCCGGATCGAGAATTGACAGATTAGGCACTTTATGATATAATAAAAATATAAGGCGCTTATATCGCCTCGAAATTTGAAATGAAAAGGAGCCTTTTTATGAAAATAATCGGAAAAATCATACTCGCCGTTTTCAGCGCGCTTGCATTTTTAGGAGCTGCCTTGGCTGTTTTTACTTACTATGCAGGTGGGTTATCCGACTACTTGTATTATTCGCAAGAAGTGGTCGAAAAGGTGTTTTTTTGCGGCTTGATTATTTTGTTCCTTTTGGCTTTGCTGATCGGGATCATTGTCGTTATGTTCAAATGCAGGAAGAAAATATTCCGAATTGTATGTACCGTTTTTCTGATCGTTTTGATTCCTTTAGAAATATACTTCTTTTTCGCGGTAACGGTAGTCTCGATGGTTTTGGGACCGAACGGGTGTTCTTATACCGAGGATATTGCAAATTACGGGGTCTATGATAATGAACTTCCGATTCCGTATTTCCCCGAGACCATTACCGAAGACATGACCGTGGTGGATTTTGCTTATTATTACAAGCATATTGATCGCTCCCAAATCGACATTTATCTTGAGGTGCGCTTTGATGATAGGGAAACGATGGAGCGATATCTGACCGAAGCGAAAAAGGCATTTTCCGAGAAAGGTACGATTGAATATCAAAATCCATATAATGAGGCATACACGGACGTGATTGGATGGTCTTATTGGAAAGCAACGGATCAATGGGAAATTGGTCATAATTACGTCTCCTTTGGAGGAGATGAGGATTATCGGTATGTCGATACGTATTATTCAGGTGTTTCCTACTCCTATGAAGAGCTTACTGTGATCTATCATTATACCGACGTTGGCAACGATCTCGAAATTGGAGACGATCCCGATCAAGCGGAATACTATCCAAAAATCTTCCGACGTTTTGGCGTGGAATGGAATTCCGACAACGGCTTTCGATCCAAAGATCTTGTGGGAATTTCCGACGAATAATAGAAAAAAGCATCACCCGTGCGAACAGGTGATGCTTTTTCTATCGGTTCTCTTGTCAAGAAGGTTCTTGAAAGGATGGGGGTGCGGGGGAAGGAAAGGCTTCTTGCAAAGAAGGTTTCCTTCCCCCGCAGACATTATCATTCAACGCTCATTTCCCCGCGACGCTGAGACTGCGGACGAGGACGTTGGGGGATCCGAAGACGGTGAAGCTTGTGGGAATGCTCCACTTGACCTCGTTGCCCACCGTTTCGATCTGCCGGAGCAGGTCGAAGAAATTTCCGGCGACGGTAAAGCCCTTGATCGCACCGGCTTTTTTGCCGTCTCGGACGAGAAAGCCCGCGCATTCGATCGAGAAGTCTCCCGTCACGGCATTGGCACCGCTGTGGAAGCCCTTGCACGAGGTGATATAAAGTCCGTTTCCGAGTGTGGCGAACAGCTTTTCGTCACAGACGTCCGAGGGCGCGAGAGAAAAGTGGTAGGGTGCGATGACGATGGGCGAGGCATATCCCGCCTTTTGTCCGTTTCCGGTGGACTCGATACCTGCCTTTTTGGCGGTCGTCAGGTCGTAGAGCAGGGTTTTGAGAACGCCGCCTTCGACAATACTGCGACGCGCGGTGGCAACGCCCTCACCGTCGAACGGTGTTTGCATACAGGAGCCCTCGCGCATGGGGTCGTCGATGATGTCAACACATGTCGCGGCAATCGTCTCGCCCTCCTTGCCCGCCAGAAGAGACAGTCCGTGCTGGGCCTGCTTTGCCGAGAAGATGGGGGAGAAGGTTGAGAGAAATTGGCGGAACTGCGTTCCGTCAAGGATGAGGTCGTATTTCCCGGAAGGAATATGCTCCGCACCCAGCTTTTCCAGCGCCTTTTGCACCGCCTTTTGGGGTAGCGTCTTCAGATCGTCAAAGCAGACGCCTTCGCCAAATTCAAAGCCCTCCTGCGATTCCTTGCCGTCGGTGACGATGGGGTTGACGTAAGCACCGCTCATGCCGACGCGATTGAACAGCGAAAGACCGTGAGAATTGCAGAGCGCGATCTCGGAGGTGAGGGAGAGCGCGCAGGCTTGCGTGCCTTCCGTGACGCGGTCGCTTTCCGCATAAAGCGACCTTTGCAGAGAAAGTGCGGTATCCCGCACCGCCGCGGCATCGTTGAGAGCAACGGTGGACTCGGAGCGCTTGGCATAGGCGGGAGAGCCTCCGAAGAGAAAAACCTCGTCCTCGCTGTCAATGCAGGCGGCGTTTGCAATCGCCTGACCCACCATTTCCTCCAGCGCCTCCTCGGTCATGCGTTCGCCCGAGGCATATCCCATTTTTCCGTTCACGATGCAACGGAAGCATACGCCACCGCCCACGCTGGAGGAAAAGGCACTGATCTCATCCTTCAGCGTCTCTGCGCTGACGCTTTCGTCGAGACGGTAGTAGATCTCGTATTCCGTCAAACCGCGACGCTCGGCGGCTTCGGTCAGGATGCGTTTGATTTCTTCGAATTTCATATCAGCGACCTCCTACGGTGATCTTGGAAACGCGGATGAGCGGCTGACCCACGTCGGTGGGGACGCTTCCGCTGGAGGAGCCGCACATTCCTTGCGCGGTGTCGAGATTCTGCCCGACCATGTCGATGTTTTGCAGGATCTCGGAGCCGGTTCCGATCAGACACGCGCCGCGCACCGGCTCGCAGATCCTTCCGTTTTTCACGAGGTAGCCCTCGGTGACGGCAAAATTGAATTCCCCCGTGAGCGGATTGACCGATCCGCCGCCCATGTTGCGGCAATAGAGTCCGTTTTCGATCGAGGCGATAATGTCCTCGTTTTTGTCGCTGCCGTTGTCGATGAAGGTGTTGGTCATGCGAGAGGTCGCTTCAAAGGTATAGCTCTGTCTGCGTCCGCTTCCCGTCATGGGCATTCCCATGCGGCGAGAGCCCAGACGGTCGATCAGATAGCTCTTGAGGATGCCGTTTTCGATCAGGACGTTGCGCTGAGTCGGCGTTCCCTCGTCGTCGATATTGGTCGAGCCCCAGGCAGAGGGGATCGTGCCGTCGTCGATCGCGGTGACCTTGGGATTGGCGATCTGTTGACCGAGCTTGCCGGCCATTTGGGAGGCACCGATGGCGACCGCGGTCGCCTCCAGCGAATGTCCGCAGGCCTCGTGGAAGATGACTCCGCCAAAGCCGTTTTCGATGGCGACGGTCATGCTCCCGGCAGGGCAGTAGTCGGCGCGGAGGTTGACGGCTGCCTGACGCGACGCCTCGCGCCCGACGTCAACGGGATCGACCTTGTCAAAAAATTCAAGTCCCATTCCCGCGCCGGGAGCGTAGTGCCCCGACTGATTGACGCCGGCCTTGCTTGCCACCGAGGAGATGGCGATGCGTGAGCGTACGTGACGGTCGGTGGTGAAGAGACCGTCGCTGTTGGCGATCCAGATGTGACGGTCAACGCCGGCAAGCGTTCCCGTGACCTGTGAGATGGTGTCGTCGTATTCTTTTGCCGCAAAGCATCCCGCCCGCAACAGATCTGCGCGAAGGGATGCGTCCGTGCCGGTGGGAACGATGAGCGCGGGGTGAAGGTTGGGGAGCATACGGTCCTGAAGCGTGATCGAAATCTCCTGCTTCAGCTCTCCCATCGCGACCGCAACGGCACGCGCGCACCTCATCAAGCCCTCGCGCGTGGTATCCGAGGTCGAGGCGAATACGGTCCGCGTGCCGAGAAAGGCGCGGATTCCGACGCCCGAGACGAGGGTGTCGTTGACGCGGTCGATTTTTCCGTCGAGCATGAAAACCGAATTGCTTCGGGTGATTTCTCCGAACAGCTCGACAAAATCGGCACCGCCCGACATGGCGCAGGCGAGAACCGATTCGGCAACCGATTTTGAGATCATGGTGTGATCCTCCTTTGATCCGATAATATCATGATTATTTTACCACAGAAAAACAAAAAATGCAATCTCTTTTTGAAACCGAGATTGCATTTTGATAAAAGGGCAAGAGTTCCACCGTTCCACATGGAAAACGGCGCGGAGAATATAGACACCGAGCGGTGCATACCGTTCGCGAAGGAACCTCGCATAGAAAAAGCAAGCCTGAGGGGACTTGCCGAATATTCAATTGGTGACCCCTACGGGAATCGAACCCATATCTTCGCCGTGAGAGGGCGACGTCTTGACCGTTTGACTAAGGGGCCATGTCAACGACTCTCATATTATAGCACAAGTTTTTTCAAATTGCAAGTGTTTTTTGAATTTTTTTTTTGAAAAAAAGCATTTTTTGTGGAATATCCAAAGCATTTTTCTTTGGCGAGGGATTTTTTGTTCAATTTTCAACAAAGAACGGTGCGACGATCTCGCGGGATCGTCGCACCGTTGTGCTTGCGGGTGCTTATTCGGTCTTGTTTTCCTCTTCGGAGGAGTTCTGTTCGCCAAGGCTGACGTTTTCGACAAACGGAATTTCCACTCCGTCTGCCGCAGGCTCCTCGTCGGGAAGTGCATTCAGCTTGCCCTTCACCACGATGCCCGAGATCAGATAGTAGATGACCCAGACGTGGAACAGAATGTCAAGCAGGGAACCAAGATCGATCGGCAGGAAGAGGAACATGGCAGCGGTGTCGATGGAAAAGAGCACCAGAGCGGCGATCAGCCAGCCGGCACCGTGCTTTTTGGACATGATCCAGCAGAGCAGATAAACTGCGATGATGATGACGGCGATCGCCACCAGAACCACCAGGAGCGACGTGTCGGCAAAGACCATGTCGGGGACGTCGGCATAATACTCAACGGGATATTTGCCGCACAGGAACATTCCCAGGTCGGCAATGATGTAGGGCAGGGATGCCGAGAAGAGGAAATAGGAATTTGAATTGGTCAGCAAGAGGACCAGATTGACCAGGGACATGATCACCACCAGCAGAAGGTTGTGACGCGAGGTGGTGTACTTTGTCAGAAGCGTGGCGCGGGGGGGATGCGGCGGATTGTGGATTCGCCTGAAAGAAATTAGCCATGAGATTCTCCTTTTTTGATTTTGATTTGGATATTTTTATTATACACGAGCAGGTGAAAAAAGTCAATGGCTTTCTCGACTTTTGTCAAAAAAATCAAGACGCCGGGCACTGACGTCGGCGTCTTGATGTGGATATGTGTTTTCGCACGGATCATGTGCGATCACGAGGTGCTTTTGAGGAATCCCTGAACAAATCCCGAGGCATCGGCAGAGCAGACGTCGCCGCCGATGACGCGATTGCGATAGACCAGGACGTTTGCGTAGACGGTTCCCTCATATTCGGGATAGTTCGTCACGCAAAGCGTATAGCGCGTCACGTCCTTGCCCTTGAATTTGGAAAGGTTGAGCCCCTGTGCCTTCTGGATCTCGTTGTAGGCGGAAAATACCTTGTCAAATTCGGAGGGAACGGTGACGGTTTTGACCTCCACAGGCTCGGAGGTGACCTCCCAACCGAACTGAGACAAAAATTCCACAACGTCGTTGGCGTCCTTGACCTTATCGTAGCGATAGGAGACCTCACCGTCGGCATCTGTGACGGTGTCGGAGGAAACGGCATAGGTCGGGACGAATGCGATGAGGGTGATCAGTACGGTCAGAGCCACGCAAATGACTCCCACCAGCTTGATGGTGTTTGCACGAAGTGAATAGATAAACATAAAGCGCCTCCCGTGTTTCATTACTGATAAACTATATGAAACAGGAGGGCGCTTTATGAATCACTCAGAGAAATATCCAGATCAAAGGTCTCACGCGTTTCCTCGGCGCGCACGGCATCCGAATGTGCATAGACGTTATGTAAAAGTCCGAACATCATGAAGGTTGCAAGCATGGAGGATCCGCCGCAGGAGAGGAGCGGAAGCGTGATGCCGATGACGGGCAGCATGGCAAAGCACATTCCGACGTTCAAGAGGATCTGCGCAACGAGCATTCCTCCGATGCCCACGCAGATCAGACCTCCGTAGTCGGATCGGCAGGCGGCCCGTGCGATCATGAAGATCCGCACGACCATGACCATAAAGATGATGATGACGACCGCCCCACCGAGAAATCCGAATTTTTCACAGATTGTGGCATAGATAAAATCGGTGTGCGAGGCGGGAAGGATCTCGTAATAATAGCCCCCGAACAGTCCCTGACCGACCAGACCGCCCGCGGCGATGGCATCTCGGCTCATCAGCGGTTGCATACCGTAGCCCAGCGGATCACTTTCGGGGTTGAAGCCGACGAGGATGCGCTGCTGCTGATAGTCCGACAGATGCTCCCACAGATAGGGGGAGAGCAGAACGAGAAGCAGGGCGACTCCGACGAAATATCCTGGATGAAGCCCCGCGCAGAAAAGCATGAGGGCGATGATGGCGAGATAAACGAGCGCGACACCGAGGTCTCCCGAGAGCAGGATCAAGCCGACAATCAGACCGGCATGAATGCCCAGAAGCAGAACGGTGATGGGACGGTTGACGTGATCCTGCACCGTGAACAGGTGCTTGGAGAAGGTGCAGATGAAGGTGAATTTGATGAACTCGGAGGGCTGGATCATGAAGCCCGTACCGGGGATCTGAAGCCAGCTTTGGTTTGCCGTTTCACGGTTTTCGCCGCTGCTTCCGAAGAGCAGCGTGATCACCAGGAGCAGAACCGAGCCGATCAGCATATAGAGCCAAAGCTTGTCCACGATGACGCGATAATCCACAAAGGCGATCGCCACGGTGACGAAGATGCCAACGAAGAAGATCGCCACCTGCATCCTCAGCTTGGACATCCCAAAGTTGTCGACGGCTCCCCAGATCGTGAGAATGCTGATGATCGAAAGAAGCGTCGCACATCCAAACAGGACGGGATCGACGTTGCGGATCGCTTCTTTTATGAGATTCCATGCCTTTTGCATATCCGGCCTCCTTTCGGTTGTTTTTGAACGTGTAAAATATCAAGGGCGCGGCAGCTCGTCAAAGCTTTCGAGGATGACGTCGCAGATCTTTTTTTGCGCGTCGGAAATCTTGTGGTTTTCGCCCTTTGGGCAGATTGCGTAGGTGCAAAGGCCTGCCGTCTTTGCGTTTTTCAGAGCCGTGAGGCTGTCGTCGTAATAGCGAATGCGGTCGCCCGTGACACCGATGGCATCCGCCACGCGTGTGAACAGACGTGCGTCGCTTTTGGGAAGTCCGAAATCGTCCACAGACCAGACCTTTTCAAAAAGAGAAAAGAGTCCGTGACGCCTCAGGCAGACGTCGGCAAGGCTGTGCGGCGTTGCCGTCAAAACGAACAGGCGGTGTCCTGCACGGGAAAGCGCGTTCAGATAGGAAACGGCGTCGGGTTTGGGAGCGATGCGGCGCGCGTACAAAAGGAACATCTTTTGTTCGATCCGTTCCAGAATCTCGTCGACTGTTCCCCTGACACCGAGCACGTCGTGATAGTATTGCGCCGTTCCGACAAGGCCCATCGGAATCGTCAGCTGCCGAAGCGCCTCGGCATCATATGCGATCCCGTCCTCGTCCAAAATCGCAAACACACCCTCCGAAAAACGGATCTCGGAGTCGATCAGCGTGTCGTCAAGATCAAAAACATCAATGTGGCTCACGGAGCTTCTCCTCTTTTGAAAAATTGGTCCCGTCCAAGCGAATTTCAAACCCCTTTTTCAAAGGCTTTTGAGGATGGGGACGCGGGGGAAGGGCGCTTTTTTCAAAAAGTCCCTTCCCCCGCAAAAATATTCTGTCTTAATACTGTCTGCCCCAGATGACCATGTGCTTGGCGGGCTTTCCGCAACAAGCGCAAACGTCGGAGAGATGCTCCTCGGTGAAGGGAATACAACGCGACTTCACACCGCCCGTTTCGTCCTTCAGCTGCTCCTCGCAGGCAGTCTCGCCACACCACATTGCCTTGATGTAGCCCGACTTGTTTGCCGCGATCTCCAAAAATTCCTCGTGAGAGCGTGCCTCGTAGGTGCGGTTGGTGCGGTTTTCGAGCGCGCGGTTGTAGAGCTCCTCGTGAACCTTGTCAAGTGCCTTTTGTACCTCCTCGGCAAGGTTGTCGAGCGACACGAAGGTCTTCTCGCGGGT
>JAZSJS010000154.1:0-9474 GCA_045534435.1 Eubacteriales bacterium | reverse complement strand
CATGAATGTTTACCATAACTGGGAAAACTGCGACGACTGACGCTAAAGCATACTGTAAAAACGGGACTGACTCGATAGAGTGTTACTCTAAAGGACAGTTGTTCAAAAATACGGCATATCTCGAAAGAGGTATGCCGTATTTTTGCATTTGTGGACACAAATGCAGTGCTTGTCAGGAAAATTGACAAGTTATAGATGAACGTAAAAAAGGCTCCCTTGTGTAAAGGGAGCTGACGCCGAAGGCGGCTGAGGGATTGTTTTATAGAAAATCTAACCTTTACAATCCCTCCGTCACGCTGACGCGTGCCACCTCCCTTTACACAAGGGAGGCTATTATCGATTGGCATTTTAATGTTTTCCGATAAACTGGTATTTGTTTGATAGTATCGCTAATGGTAAAATTGTATTTCCACCCAATACATATCTCAAGATTCTTGATTGATTATCCCCGCTTCTGTTAGTTTACACACGAATTTGTCTGATAGTTGATATGCTACATCAACTTCAACACAATACCACACATTGTCTATCAAATAAATTCTCTTGCGAGCGGTTATAATTGGAATATCTTTCACGTGAAAATCAACTATTGCGGATTTTGTATATTTCTCGCGTGCAATATGATGATCGTAATCCGCCTTATCCGTCTTAATAAAAGCTGATGTGAATTCAAATTCGAAAGAACCACCATTTAATACACAAACGATAGTGTCGCTGTATAGATCTTCTCTTAAGTAAACAAAATTTCCTTGCATAGCAGAAGAGGAACCACCCATTATAAAACTTGGATTCTTATCCGTTTTTACATAATAATAGCTATTTGGAAAGAATGGAAAGTTACTGGTTTGACCAAGCAAAATGTCTTCTTTTGTTATGTCGATTTCACAATCTCCGTTAAGTTCTTGGACCAAAATATACTTGTTGTTTTGGTATATGAGTGTGCCTTCTTCTTCGCCGCGAGAAAAACCATCTGCAGGGTCAATAATATTGCCCGATATAGAGTATTTTAGAGCTTCAATAGCCGAACAAGAAGTAAGCGAGAAGCAAAATAATATAAAAATGACTATTGTCAATATTTTTTTCATCAGTAGCCCTCCGTTTGTCAATTTCTTGTTTATCTATCTGCTTTATTTAAGTTTCACTTTTTGTTTAACGAATGAATCGAATTTAGTCCTTGTCCTTATTATAACATAAAAACCGCAGAAAGTCAATCTGCGGTTTCTATTTTTCCTGTCGGTAGGTAATGTACGCCTAAACTGTCCTTAAGAGTACAGCCCATTAGGGACGTCCGTTTTTGAGGTTTTATATTTTACGTTTCCAGATTTGAAAAAAGCTCAAAGAAGTCTCGCTCGAACATGACCTCATAATCGCAAAGCTGAGATCCCGAATACAGATAATCCATTTTCGTTTCCGAGAAGGTGGCTGTTTTCGGCTTGGGGAACAATAGCAGAATTGCTTTTTCGTCGGTCGTGTTTTTGGTTTCCAGGAAAATGGGCTTGCGATAGAACCTCATTTCTCCGCGGAATTCGTTGACGTGAGCCGGTCGGTTGGAGTGATATTCGTTCTTATAAAAAATCTTGCTTTTCAGACGAACGTCGAGATAAAAGTGCTCCTTCTGCTTTTCAATGTTCCAGCGTCCGTGCGTGGAAAGGGAGGAAAGAACGGTCACACGATAAACGTCGGTTGGGGTGGTAACCGTAAAATTGGGAAGCCCCTTTTTTCCGAAAACGATATTCCGGAACTTGCGGTTGAAGGAGACGGTTGCGCCCTTTGCACTTAGTTTGCCAAGCTTGATCTTCAATCTCAGCAGGCTCAGGACGTACCAAACGAGCTTATATGCAATATAGACTATGCAACAGAGCAGATAGGTTAGAAATACAAGAAATAGTACGTAACCAAGCATACGTGCCTCCTTTATTCTTCAATCAGATAGTCGTGTTCTTGCTTTCCTTTTTTCCAAATTTTGAGGTATATCTCAAAAATCACATACAAATAGATTGCAAGATAGATCAAATAACACAACGAATACGCCAGATAATCCCAAATGATAAAAATGCCTTCTTGCCGTACCGCGTTCACACGATCCGCCCAGATCAAGTAGGAGTTTCCGAACCAAATCGTTGGTGCGATTGCCATTTTGCCGCCAAGAACATTCGTAATGCCCAAAACACGCAGACAGATCAAAAAGCGTATGATCTCTCCGGGGGCGATCATCAACAAGCATTTTTTCATCCACAAGTGCTTGTCATCACTTGGCACGTAATGTTCTTCTTCTTTTTGCTTGAAAAGAAGATAGATCAAGCACCAAGCGATCCCCATGGTAAGAAAAGAATACGTCAAAAAATAGAGGACGTACGTCAAAAAATTATGCTCACCGATCGGGGTGATCAAATACTTGTGGATCATTTCGGCAACGAACGTGGCGATCAGATTTCCAATGCACGTTACGGCGGCGTATGCCACAATGTCTGAAATGGTAAGATTCCATTTTTTCATTGGATGTTCTCCCCTGAAGTCAATCTTTTTGGTTCGCTACGTTCTGTACCGCCTTCACAAAATCGCGGTAGTGATAATCGTTTTTGGCGAAAACAGTAATACCGTAGGGCGCGTGCTTAGTATAGAGCGTCAGCTCCACCACGTCCTCGTGCTCGGGATCGACCTGCACCTCCACGCGAATCGCTGCTGCCTCCTCCGGCTCGTGCAAACGGATCATCTCATAGTCAACGGGCGCCGATTTCAAGAGTGACTTTTTGGCGATCATCAAAAATTTCTTGTTGCCGCGCTCGCCGTAAAGAAAGCTGGTGGGGAAAGGATAAACCACGTCACGTCCCACGTGACGGCGAAGCTTCATGCCACCCTCCTTGCGATAGCCGTGGAGAATGATGAATTTTTCCGCATCACGGATCTCGCTTTCATCGCTCATCTGCCGTTTGGTTTCCTCGCGGTATTTCTCGATGACGCGCATCATCCGCTTGTCGGACGGTGCGGGAACCATCGCAAGGATCAAGGAGAGGATCAAAAGCCCCAAGGAGACGAAAAAAGCAGGGGGCACGAATTTCGTGAGCGTCCAAGCCAGAGGAATGATGGCAATGCGTGCGACGGTCGTGATCTTTCCCATGTTATAAAAGAATAAAATGCCTCGTTTCATGACGTAATCTCCTTATGTTCTTCAAAATTTTCAAGCGTCTGCACCGCATCGGCATTACAGCCGACGCAACGCGTGCTCTCTCTTGGCATAATGTTGCCGCAGATGGGGCAAAGGGCTTTGGTGTGGCGTTTGAGATTGATCGGATAGGGCACTCCGGCGAGTCGCAGAAGCGTGTCGCCCTCGTAAATGCACTCGTGAAAGCGCGCTTCCAGCTCGATCTTTGAGATGCGGACTTTTTCGTCCTCAAGCTTAAAGACAGCAAACTGTCCATAGTTCGCGCCCAATACCCAGTTGTCTCTTATCCAGCCATGTTGTGATTCTATGTGCCTTTGAACGATCTTGACCTCAACGACCTTTCCCAACCGCACGCCAAACACCAAGAATTTGTGTGCCTTCAAAGCCAAGAACGGCAAAATCAAAGCCAACGCGACACCGACGGGGATTGCGGCGACCACTCCGTGCGCGATCAAGGTCGACGTGAGTGCGATCACGACTGCCTCGACGGCGATCAGCTTGACGAAAAATGCCGTCAGCCGTCTGTTCCGAAACCGCTTGACGTCCGGATTCTGCGCCAATACGGCGGCTTTGATCTGTTTGATGTCTTTCATCACAAACCACCATCCTGCCTTTTGAGATTTTTTGTTGCTTTTTCTAAATTATAACACACAATCAAATGATTGTCAATAGGAATTACAAAAAAACTTCAAACAATTTTCAAATTTGTTTTGAGGTGGGTTTTTGGTTCGAAGAGCACGGATGGCGAATGAGGTTATTCGGCTTGAAAAGCGTTTGTGAAGGGTGTGATATCGGGCTCGCCGTAGAGCGCCTCGTAGTCCTCGCCGAGATAGCACCCAAAGGTGGCGATCAGGTCAAAGCCCGCGGCGGCGTAATCCAGAACCTCGGCCTTGACCTTGTCGGGATCGGCGGAAAAGGGCTTGGGAGGCTTCTTCCAATGAGAGAAGAGCGAGTTGTCGAGCCAATATTCAAGCACCTTGGCGTCCTCCTTGCCGAAATAATCCAACAAAAGCGGCATCATGCGACGCTCCTCCTCCTCGCGGTGGCGGTCGGGGCGGTCTTTATATTTTTCGATCGGTGCGAACTCCAAAAAGATCCCCGCCTCGGGCTTGACGGCGCGCGGCACGTCGATGCAATCGAGATAGGCGATGTGCGCCATTTTGGCATCGGGAATCGTCTTGCGGATCTCGCGGATCATCCGATTGAGCGCGGTCAGCTGCTGCTCGGCAACCGAAAGCCTGCGGCACGCGGGACAGTGACAGGGCTTTTCGCGAATGTCATCCATCCAAAAATAATAGACGTGCCGACTGCCATAGAGCCTGTGCGCAAGGTTTGCGGCGCGTGTTGCGACGATCTCCAGCCCCTCAGGGCTCGAAACGCAGAAATTGTAATCGGCGACGCGCTCCCCCTCCTCATTCATGCGGAAATATTCGGGATGCTCCGAAAACAGATCTCGCGGCAGCAGATAGCTCGCGGCGTGCATCTCATATTCGATCTCCAGCCCGCGCTCGGCGGCACGGTCCAGGAGGGCACGAAAGGAGGGCTGGCGGAGCTTCTCCAACAAACCTGTCAAAGACGCGACGGCACTGTCACCGCCCACGGGGTGAAGACCGAGGAGGTTGACACCAAGCGTTGCCATGCGGTCGATCTGCCGCTCATTCAGCTCCTCGGGATGGATCAAGATCTCACTTTTCATTTGTGATCCTCGCTTTCTCATAATGGCTTCATTGTATCATACCGCACGTCAAAAAGTCAATCTTTTTCGAGCGATTGGCAAAATATTTTTAATTTTTTCAAAAAAACTATTGACAAGTGTCGCAAAGTCTGTTATAATATACAGGTCTCAGGATGCTGGTATGGCTCAGTCGGTAGAGCACGTCATTGGTAATGACGAGGTCATCAGTTCGATTCTGATTACCAGCTCCAAAAAACGCACCTCGCAAGAGGTGCGTTTTTGTTTGTATCGGGATGAAAACTTCGCCACTATGGCGGTGCTCTATGTGAGCAAAACCTCTCACAAAACATCCCGACAAATCAACTTTTTCGCAAAAAAAGAGTTGACAATTCATCATTTTTATGTTATACTTTTCTAAACGCCATGACGGAGAGTAGTAGTCGTTTGACGGTCATCAGAGAGAGGACGGTTGGTGCAAGTCCTTTGACACGAGACGGCGAAGTCGCTCCCAAGCGGTGCAGGTGAAGAGCGGGATCGCTTTGATTTTCCCGGTTGCGTAGTCTGCGACGGCTTCCCCCGTTACGGGCTTTGAGTGTGTGCGCCAAGGCGTGCAAAATCAGGTGGTACCGCGTGCTTCCACGTCCTGATCGGGACTTGGAGGCTTTTTGTTTTTTTCGGGAAGCCTTTTGAAAACGGATATTATTTTGGAAACAATCAACAGGAGGTCTGTGAAAATGGATCAATATCATGAGCTGCCGAAAACCTACGCCCCCGGCGAGTTTGAGGACAGAATTTACAACACCTGGTGTGAAAAGGGTTATTTCACGCCCGACGTCAAGAACGATGCCGAGCATTTTTCTGTCGTCATTCCGCCCCCCAACGTCACGGGACAGCTTCACATGGGACACGCGCTGGACGAGACGCTACAGGACATTTTGGTGCGCTACAAGAGAATGCAGGGCTTCAACACGCTCTGGATCCCCGGAACCGACCACGCGGGCATTGCCACGCAGATCAAGGTCGAGGAGCGCTTGCGCGTGGAGGAGGGACTCTCGCGCTACGATCTCGGACGCGAAAAATTCCTGGAGCGCGTTTGGCAGTGGAAGGATAAATACGAGGCACGCATCACCGGTCAGCTCAAGAAGCTGGGCGCGTCCTGCGATTGGAGCCGTCAGCGCTTCACCTTTGACGAGGGCTGCTCCAAGGCGGTGCGCGAGGTGTTCGTCAATCTTTATGAAAAGGGACTCATCTATCGCGGCTACCGCATCATCAAGTGGTGTCCGCGCTGCCTGACCGCGCTTTCCGACGCAGAGGTCGAATACAAGGATCAGCCCGGCAGCTTCTGGCACATCAAATATCCGATCAAGGGTGAGGACGGCTTTGTGGAGATCGCCACGACGCGTCCCGAGACCATGTTCGGTGATACCGCCGTCGCGGTCAACCCCGAGGACGAGGAGATGAAGCATCTGATCGGCAAGACGCTGATCCTGCCCATTGTCGGCAGAGAGATCCCCGTCATCGCCGACGATTACGTCGAGATCGGCTTCGGTACGGGCTGTGTGAAGATCACGCCCGCGCACGACCCCAACGACTTCATGGTCGGTCAGCGTCACGGCCTGGAGCAGATCAAGGTCATGAACGACGAGGCCACCATGAACGCGAATGCCGGAAAATACGTTGGTATGGATCGCTATGCCTGCCGCAAGGCGTTGGTTGCCGATCTGGAGGAGGCAGGCTATCTTGTCAAGGTCGTTCCGCACGATCACAACGTCGGCGTTTGTTATCGCTGCGGCACGACGGTTGAGCCGATGACGTCCGACCAGTGGTTTGTCAGAATGAAGCCCCTCGCAGAGCCTGCGATCAAGGCGGTCGAGGAGGGTGACATCAATTTCATTCCCGAGCGCTTCTCCAAGAACTATTTCAACTGGATGAATAATATTCTCGACTGGTGCATCTCACGTCAGCTTTGGTGGGGGCACCGCATCCCCGCGTTCTACTGTGACGCCTGCGGTGAGATGACGGTTTCCCGTGAGGACATTACCGCTTGCCCCAAGTGTGGCGGCGCCGTCCATCAGGACGAGGACGTGCTGGATACCTGGTTCTCCTCGGCGCTTTGGCCCTTCTCGACGATGGGTTGGCCCGAAAAGACTGCCGAGCTTGCCAAGTATTATCCCACCAGCGTGCTGGTGACCGGCTACGACATCATCACCTTCTGGGTGTCGCGTATGATCGTTTCGGGACTCGAGCAGATGGGCGAGAAGCCCTTCGGCACGGTCTTCATCCACGGTCTTGTGCGTGACGCGCAGGGCCGCAAGATGTCCAAATCGCTCGGCAACGGTATTGATCCGCTCGAGATCATCGAGAAATACGGCGCCGATGCGCTTCGCTTCGCACTCTCTACGGGTAACTCGCCCGGAAACGATATGCGCTTCTCCGACGAGAAGATGGAGGCGGCGCGCAACTTTGCGAACAAGCTTTGGAACGCATCCCGCTTCGTGCGCATGAATCTGACCATCGATCGCGTCGAGCTTCCCGCCGCCGATCGCCTTGCCGCCGAGGACAAGTGGATCCTTTCGCAGTACAACAAGACCGTCGCGACCGTCACCAACGCACTCGATCACTATGAGATCGGCGTGGCTCTGGCTTCGATCTACGAATTTATCTGGGACGTGTTCTGCGATTGGTATATCGAGCTGACCAAGAGCCGCCTGGCGCAAAAGGACACCGAGGGCAACCTCGTGGCACAGAATCTGCTTTGCTACGTGCTGACCGGCACGCTGAAGCTCCTGCATCCCTTCATGCCCTTCATCACCGAGGAGATCTATCAGGCGCTTCCGCACGACGGCGACAGCGAGAGCATCATGATCTCGGCCTATCCCAAGGCAGACGGCGCGCTCGACTTCCCGCGTGAGAGCGAGGAGCTTTCCCGTGTCATCGCCGCTATCAAGGCGATCCGTCTGCGCCGCAACGAGATGAACGTCGTTCCTTCGCGTCGCGCGAAGATCTATATCGAAACCGCCCACACCGCCTCCTTCTCCGAGGCGACGCACCCCTTCTTCGTGCGTCTGGCTTCGGCATCCGAGGTTGAGGTCGCCGAAAAATTCGACGCCTCGGTGGTGAGCGCCGACAGTGCCGTGCAGATCATCACCGATTCGGCAACGCTCTATCTGCCGCTTTCCGACCTGGTGGACACCGAGAAGGAGCGCGCGAGACTGAGTGCCGAAATGGAAAAGCTGACGGTTGAGATCGACCGCGTCAACAAAAAGCTGGCAAACGAAAGCTTCGTCGCCAAGGCTCCCGCCGCAGTGGTCGAGGCAGAGCGCGCAAAGCTTGCCAAATACACCGAAAATCTCCGCGGCGTCAAGGCTGCGCTCGAGAAGCTCGGTTGAACGGAATCGAATGAAACAAAAAGGTCCGTAGCATATGGCGCGTGTTCTTAAGGACAGTTTTTGTAACACTATATTAGAAAGACAAGCGACTACAGCCAGAGGCTCCCTTGTGTAAAGGGAGCTGTCGCGAAGCGACTGAGGGATTGTTTTAGCGTAAATCTAATCTTCTACAATCCCTCCGTCACGGCGAGCCGTGCCACCTCCCTTTACACAAGGGAGGCTTTTTCTTGCCCGTAAGTGCGCACTTACCCACCACCGAATGTGGCAGTGCAATTACATAAAGTATAAGCCTCCGACAAGGATTTTCCCTATCGGAGGCTAAAATTTTGTTGCATAAGTTAATTAGTTGATATTTCTCTGCAAACAACGCATTTATCCAATCTCTCAAAAAGCACATCAAAGCGTTTGTCTGCCCTCATACTGTCAAACCAAGCATGCTTAAAGGCTTTTTGATAATCAAGTGGAATGATCCAATTCCACCAATCATTATATTGCATGCTGATTTCTTTGTATTCTTTGCCGTCTTTTTCAAGCCAATTGATTTTTGAGTCCAAATAAAATCCATCTAATGCGGGGGACGAACAACCCATTTTGAACTCGTCGTCGGTAATTGACATGATTTGTTCAATTACACGTATGGTGTCTTCGAAGGCATTATAAGCTTCATCCATTTTTCCAAGCTTTGCAAAAGAAGCCGCATAACGTATTCCAAGCTGTATTCTTTCCTCACACCACAAATCCGGACCTGTTCCACCGCTGATCAAATGCTTCTTATCGGGAGACAAATTGTTTACAGCGTTGAGATAGCTAAGCTGTGTTTCGCAAAACCAAATAAAATGATTAGAATCCTTCCAAAGATATACTTGCCAATCATTCGCCGCAGTTAGAATATGCGAAAGCTCATACCACAGAATGCCATGCCTTACAGGTTCAATTTTATCAAGCTCCTCACGCATTTTGTATCTTCTAAACAGCAAGCTTGATCGTGCCATATCCTCTCGGCTGGCATATGCATCCAAGAAAGCGGAAATGTGCTCATCATCCTCCATATACGACATGCATTCAATAACTTGATAATGCTGTTCTTTAGGACACACACTGAATATTTCTTCTGCTAAAAGACGCATTTCTTCGAGAACCTTCTCGTCTCGAAACAAACGGACTTTCCAAATCTCGGTATACAATCCCCAAAACCAATAGTGCTGATATTCTTTGAGATTGCGTCGTATTTCTCGCATGATATCGAT
>JAZSJS010000094.1:0-6636 GCA_045534435.1 Eubacteriales bacterium | reverse complement strand
CGCGGTCCCCCTCCCTCTCGGAGGGAGGCTTTGGAGAGCGACCGCCGATAGAAAAACACCACCAAAGAGATTTCCTTGGTGGTGTTCGTGCTTTCTCCGCTAAGAATGCAGAGAAGAGAGGGAATGCTTTTTGTATATAACAAAAGCCACCGGCGATGCCGATGGCTTTGACTTTTATTCGGTTGCCTGTGCCTCTTCCGATGTGGGCTCCGTTGCTTTTTTAAAGTAATGATACAGTGCGCAAAAGCCGACGGCAAGTGCAAAAATTGTAATGTGAAAAGACCGCGAAAGGACCATCCATACGGTTGAAATGATCAAATCCAGGATCAAGACAAAGGAAAATACACGATAGCTTTTTCGCTTGAAAACGCCCCAATAGGAGCATATTAACAGAACAAGTCCTCCCAAGAACAATATCAATGACAGAATCAAATGCCAAAGCTTTCCGCTATAACCAAATCCGCCAAAAACCAGCAGGCCCAGGGAAAGGAAATTTGAGCCGAGTCCTGTATAGGAAAAGAGAAGTGCATTCACGACCGTCATGATCAAATGGAGGATCGTCATCCAAAACAACACGGTTTTGACAGTTTTCACTTTCATATTTTACCTCCTTGAAAATCATCATTGGAAAACGCGAGAACAGCCACTTCCACAGGCTATCGGTGAGCGCGCAGATGAGAAAATTGCGTTTATCCCTTTTGTCAGGAAAGCTCTTGGGGGGATTTTCAAGTCCCCCGCAAAAACCGTTCTCCCCTTATTCCATCAAAAGCGCGCGTGCGCGGGCGTCGGGAATGTTGAAATAGAAGAAGCCGTCGGGGTCTTGCGCGAGCTCGGTCTGAATGTCCGAGATCGCGAGATTGGTGCGCGTCAGGAGCGCGTCGGTCTCGGAGGTTGCGGGGCGTGCGGCGAGGCTGTCGCGCAGCTTCACAAGCGCCGGCACGGAGGAGGAGCCGTATTCCGCGAGCGATTCCACGTCAACGTCGTTCAATTCTCCCGCAAGATAGGTGTCGACGTTGTAGGATGCGATCAGAGCGTCCACGTCGGGGATCGAGATCAGTCCAAAGCAGAGGACGGCGGTCAGCACCAGAGCGGGGATCAGCCGCAGCTTGCGGATCGCGGTTGCGATCAGAACCAGAATGAACATGACACCGAGCATGAGCATCAGCCAGGATGCGTAGACACGCTTTTGTGTCAGTCCGTAGGAATCGATATAAAGCATCATTTTTGCCATGGCGGTGGCGATCAGGATCAGCGTGAAGACCGAGATGACGATGGAATAGATGCCTCGGATCGGATCGCGCTCCTTGGAGGGGCGACGCATGAGCAGATGGAAGAGAAGCAGGAAGAGCGCGTTCAGCGCACAGACCGTGCAAAGCTGGAAAAAGCCCTCGCGTGCGTAGGCGGCATAGGTCAGATCTCCCGGAAGCACGTGCGTGAATGCCGAGACGTAGTAGTCCCATTGGGAGATGAAGAAGATGACGTAAACGGCGAGAATGGGCGTCACCGCGGCACAAAGCAGTGCTTTGGGAAGGACGTGGGTATTAAGTCCCTCGGCTTTTTCGGAGCTGTCGGTGCGCTCGCGCCTCTGCTTGACACCGAATAAGGCGCCAAACAGGAGAACGGCAACGAAAAATCCGATCACGAGATCGCGGATCACCTCTCCGACGTTCTCCCATGAGAAGGAAAAGATCCGGTCCAACAGGTTGGTAAAGCTCTCGTCGTAGGAGAGCAGCAGAATGACGATGGCGGTGGGGATCACGGCAACGCAAAGGCCGAGCAGCGTCCAACCGACCGAGCGCAGCACGCGCGACGTCCGCTCCCCCTTTTTGGGGAAGGCAAACAGTGCGCGGAAAAGATGCTCAAGAGATGCGAAGGGCACGACGAAGATCGCATGGCAGATGCAGGAGATCAGACGGTCACCGAGCATACGCTCGCCCTCGCGCCGTGCGGCATAGAGGATCCAGAACAGAAAGCTCAGGATGAGAAACAAGGCAAGAAAGCCGCGGATCACACTGTTTCCGCCGGTGATCATTCCCAGCGACAGGATTGCGGGGCAGGCGGCAAGCAGACAGGCCGAGCGGTCAAGACGGATGCCCGAGAGGCGCAGATAGATGCCGCCAAAGGCATAGAGCAGCAGAACAAAGAGGAATGCACCGAGAGTGGTTTGATTCATCGGCATCGCACGCGCAAAGAGAAAGCCGACGGCAATTGAGAGCCAGGCAAACAGAACGTCCCCTGTGCGATAGGAGGGCTTGACGGAGGGCTTGGGTGGCTGATAATAGGGCGGATACTGCGGATTTTCCGTTTTGGAAAACGGCTCCTGTGCGTTGTGAGAATTCGGATCGTGATTCATAAAATACTCCTTTCATGTTCCTCGTCGGGGATGAATTCGAGAATGTCGGACGGCTGGCACTCCAGCGCGCGGCAGATCGCGTCCAGCGTGGAAAAGCGGATCGCCTTTGCGCGGTTGTTTTTGAGAATGGAAAGGTTGGCAAGCGTGATGCCGACGCGGTCGGACAGCTCTCCGAGTGACATTTTGCGCTTTGCCATCATGACGTCAAGGTTGATCAGGATCATATAGCCTCCCTCAGATCGTGAAATCGTTTTCGGATTTGATGCGGGTGGCTTCCTCGATCACGTTCTTGACCACACGCAGGCAGAAGCCCACGAAGCAGGCGGCGACCGCCACGGCGATGGCGATCTGAAAGAATCCGCCCAGAAGCAGGAAGAGCAGCCCCTCTGCAAAGCAGCACCAGGAGATTGCGGAGATCAGCCGCGTGACTCTGACCGAGAATACGCGCTCCAGCAGGACCTCGCGCAACAGGATCAGGGCGAGGATCACGGCAAGAACCGCGACTGCCAGCATGGCATAGGCATCGATCAGGACAAGGGTGCGTTGCAGATCGGTGATCTCCCCTCGGTTGCCGATGTTGTCGGTGACGTTGATCATGGATTCCACCACCAGGGGAAGCCAGAATGCCAGCACGCAGAGCGCCGCCAGCAGCAAAACCGAAATCACGATCGTGATCACGGTCGACAGTTTGTTGGATCTTCGAAGCATAGGATTCCTCCAATTTCTCCCTTTTTTCTTTAGTATAGCATATGAGAAATCGTTTGTCAATAGAAATTTATCGAAAAACGATAAAGTTTTTTCAACAAATCAAGATGAAAAAACATACGAATTTTTTCTCAAAAGAGCACGAAGCGTGGATTTCTCTCAACCGACGGTTGCGAACATTCCACGAAACGGCTATTGACATGATAGAAAAAATATGCTATACTGATCATGGAAACCAATCCCCTTGAAGCCGAGACGGAAACCCAGGGGACGGTTATGTCTACCAAGTTGACGGCAAAATGAATGTGGAGGAGATGAAAGAATGCGCACGATCAAATTAAAACGAATATTGAAATCGCTGATGATTTTCGTTTTGTGTTTCTCGTTTTTGATGATGCAAGCGTGTGCGAATTCTTATAAAAAATCGCATGAGCTCATCGAGGCGATCGAGTTGCAAGACACACAAAAAGTGACCGCGCTGTTGGAAAGCGGCATTGACCCAAACGCTTTGCCGGGACCTGCCGACTTTTTTTTGAATCCTATTTTTGAATATTCTCCCAAAATTCCCCTGTCGGCTGCCTGTTCTACGGGAAATTTGGAAATTGTCCAATTGTTGATTTCTCACGGTGCAACCGCCGAATACCGTGAAGGGGCGGGATGGTCACCGTTGGTGTCCACGTTGTTTTATTATCAACCAAACGACGTTGAGATTGTGGAGTTGCTTTTGGAAAATGGCGCGGATATTCATCAGGAGGAATCCGGTTGGTTGCCTGTTTTTTACGCATCGAAAATGATTCCCAAGGTGTATGACGCGAAAAAGAGCAACGGTACTGTTTTTTTTGGCGAATACGATGAGGAAACGGCAAAAGGAATCACGAAAATCGTGGCGTGTTTGTTGGGAGATTTTGATATCAACGACCAAACCAACACAACGCTCTTGATGAATGCTGCAAAGGCAGGAAACTCTGCCTTGGTGGAATATTTGCTTTCGATTGGTGCTGATCCAAACTTGAAGGATTATGACGGTAAAACAGCATATGATTTTGCTGTTGAAAACGGACATAAGGAAACTGCAGAATTATTAAAGTAAGGAAGCTTTCTTTTTGGTTAGAGAAAACCACCTGCTAAGCAGGTGGTTTCAAAGAGGCTATTGGCGATGAGGAGAAGCAAAAAAGGGGATAGAGGCAGAATGTGTTTTGTGAAAGGCTCCCTTGTGTAAAGGGAGCTGACGCCGAAGGCGGCGGAGGGATTGTTTTGCTTGAAGGTGATTTTTACAATCCTTCCGTCACGGTTTGCACCATGCCAATTTGCTTGCCAATTTTCTCCCATTTACAAAAGGGAGGCAATATAACAAAACCCGTTTACGGGTAGCAAGTATCGATTGCATGGCTGGCCGGCTAATCTCAAGCGCACCTTGTGCGCAGCCAGTATCCTTAAGGCTATGCCCGAAACTGAAATACCCCTGTTTTACGGCAATGTCATTTAGTTAAGGCTCTCCCAGAGGGGGAGGCTTCTTTTACTGTTAACTTAATGACATTGTGTTTTACAGGGGATATTTATTTCTTGGTAAAAAAGGGTTGGGGGTGTTGTTTTTTTCGAAAGCCCTACGAAACGCCTTCGATTCGTCAATCCTCCGCGCGTTCGCCGAGGATGTTGCGGTACTTTTGATAGAAGCTTTCAAAGTAGCCGCCCTCGAGAGCCTCGCGGATCTTGCGGGTGAGGTTGTTGTAGAAATAAAGGTTGTGGACCACCGCAAGATGCATTCCCACGGCTTCCTTTGCCTTGAGCAGATGGCGCACGTAGGAGCGGCTGTAATTGCGGCAGGCGGGGCATCCGCAGTCCTCGTCAAAGGGACGGGGATCGCGCGCGTAGCGCTCGTTGAGCAGATTGATCTTTCCCTTCCAGGTAAAGAGATTTCCGTGACGCGCGTTGCGGCTGGGCATGACGCAGTCAAAGAAGTCCACACCCATGTGCACGGCCTCGAGAATGTTGCACGGCGTGCCGACGCCCATCAGATAGCGCGGCTTGTCGGCGGGCATGTGCGGCTCGACCGCGTCGATGATGCGATACATTTCCTCGGTCGGCTCACCCACGGCAAGACCGCCGATGGCATAGCCCTCACAGGGAATCTCGCGGATCATCTGCATATGCGCGATGCGCAGATCCTCATACGTACCGCCCTGGTTGATGCCAAAGAGCATCTGATGGCGGTTGATGGTTTCGGGCAGCGCGTTGAGACGGTCCATTTCGGCGCGGCAGCGCAAAAGCCAGCGGTAGGTGCGTTCCATACTGTCCTTGCAGTATTTGTGCGGCGCGGGGTTCTCGACGCACTCGTCAAACGCCATGGCGATCGTCGAGGCGAGGTGGGATTGGATCTGCATGCTCTCCTCGGGTCCCATAAAGATCCTTTTTCCGTCGATGTGCGAGGCGAAGCGGACGCCCTCCTCGGTGATCTTGCGGAGCTGGGAGAGTGAGAAGACCTGAAATCCGCCGCTGTCGGTCAGGATCGGGCGATCCCAATTCATAAATTTGTGGAGTCCGCCCATGTCGTAGATCAGACCGTCGCCCGGGCGCAGGTGCAGATGGTAGGTGTTGGAGAGCTCGACCTGACAGTCGATCTCGCGCAGCTCCATGGTGTTGACACCGCCCTTGATCGCGGCACAGGTGCCGACGTTCATGAATACCGGCGTCTGGATGTCGCCGTGCACGGTGTGCAGAACGCCGCGACGCGCGCGTCCGTCCTGTGCGAGTACTTCAAATTGCTTTTGCTTTGACATGTTTCAAAGTCCTTTCTCGGCAGCAAGAATACAGCTTGCTCCTTGGTTTATTGATGTAGTTGTTGCGGGGGAACTTTTTAGAAAAAAGCTTCCCCCGCACCCCCTCAAAAACTTTTTGGAAGGGGAGATAAATTGTTTTTTATTTGTGCGCTTGTGCCGACAGGCGGTTGGTTTGAGGGAATCAAAGAGTTAATTGGCTGACGATTCCTTGCCCAGCGAATAGCAGACAGAGGTAAATGACAAGTTGGAGCAACCAAAAAATAAAGCGGCGCGGTTTTTCCCATTGCTCGGCAATCGAATGGAGAGCCAAGACTGCGATTCCCGTGATCGGCAACCCCGTAATGAGCCAGATCTCATAGGAGAGGATCGGGATCAGCGAAAAGACCAACCATAACAGGTAGATCGGGGATGCGATAAGAAGTGACAGTCCAAACAAGCTTTTTTGTGTCAGCTTATCGTATTTTTGGAGTTGATTCAGCTTTGCCATGGCAAAGTGACAAGCCGCCATCGCACTTCCGTAAAGAACGAGAAAGCCAAGTGCGAGCAGTGTGGCAAATACACCGATAATTTGCCGATAAACAAAGAAAAGAATAACACACAAAATCGAAAAAAGGATGTGTTCTTTGATAAATCGGAGAAATTCCATGACGGCTCCTTTTATTGAAGTGAAAATTCAAGGAGGATAAACGCATTGAGAAAAGAGTTACAATAACAGACGATCTCTGTCAATCAGTCGCATCCAAACGAACAGATTGTATTTTTATACTGCTTCTTTTTCAAAAAAAGTTCTTGAGAGGAGGG
>JAZSJS010000117.1:0-21783 GCA_045534435.1 Eubacteriales bacterium | reverse complement strand
CATTGGGTGTAAACGTAATTGTTTATCCCTGCGCTCGACCAATCAATCGCTCCCGCAGTTGTTTTGGAACCCGCGACCCAAAACAACCCTCAAGGTTGTTTGGATTTGTTTTTTGTGCTTCGGGGGTTGATGGAGCGAACGGTTTGCACAGGTGACGTGAGCCTCCCTCCGGGAGGGAGGTGGCATTTTCGCAAGAAAATGACGGAAGGAGCACGCGAGACAATGTCATTAAGTTAAGGAATTTATGAAAGGCTCTCCCTTTGGGAGAGCTGGCGCCGTAAGGCGACTGAGAGGGTGATTTCGTCAAGAAAACCCTCTCCGTCACTTGTCGCTATGCGACATATGACACCATCCCCCAAAAGGGGAGGCTTCTTATGCGTTAACTTAATGACATTGGTCCGCGAGACGAGATCTTTTTTTGCTTGGAGGGAACGTCCGTTTTTTTGTTGCGAAAGGGAAATATGCGTGGCATCCCCGGTCGTTACAATGACAAATAACACCCCGACACCTCACAAAAAAAGCCGCCGATTTGGAGGATTTCTGACAAAATGTAAACAGAGTATAAATATGTATAAAATATTTCCAAACGCCTTGACAAAGCGGGAGGAGAGGTATATAATGGGTATGGAGGCATATATAATAAAGAGGTTATATATGCCCAAAAAGAGCTTCAGCCATCTTTTGACGAAAAAGGAGAAGAATCATGAAAAAGAGACCGCTTACTCTGATCTGTGTTCTTTGCTTGCTCGCTGCTCTTTCCGTTGTCTTCGGTGCGTGTCAGGCACACGAGCACACTTGGACGGACGCATGGACGAGCGACGATACATACCATTGGCACAGTGCAACCTGCGCGCACACCGACCTGGTGGGCGACAAGGCGGAGCACACGTGGAATGCCGGTGAGATCACCACGGCTGCCACGGCGACCGCCGAGGGTGTTCTGACCAAGGCCTGTACGGTCTGCGGCAGAACCAAGACAGAGGCAATTCCCGCAACCGGCGAGCCGACGCACACGCACAGCTACACGTCTGTCGTCACGGCGCCGACCTGCACCGAGCAGGGCTTCACCACGCACACCTGTGAGTGCGGTGAGGTCGTCGTCGACACCTACGTTGACGCACTCGGACACAACGTTGCGACCTGGACGTCGAACAACGACGGTACGCACACGGGCACCTGCGCGAATGCAGCGCACGACGTGACGGTTGCGTGCGCGTTTACTCCCGCTGTCACGGCACCGACCTGTACCGAGCAGGGCTACACGACCTACACCTGCGTGTGCGGACACAGCTACCGTGACGACTACGAAAGCGCGAACGGTCACTCCTACAAGGACGAGTTCGAGCACAACGACAGCTATCACTGGCGCGAGGCAACCTGTGCGCACACAACCGAGAAGGCTGACTATGCACAGCATGACTATACCTCTGTTGTCGTGACGCCTCCGACCTGTACCGAGCAGGGCTATACGACCTACACCTGTGACTGCGGATACAGCTATCAGGGTGATCCCGTGGATCCCACCGGACACAGCGTCAGAGAATGGATCAAAACGGAAACGAATTTGATCGATCCCACCGCTTGTCAGTATGCCATCACCTATGAGGGCGAGTGCGGCACCTGCGGCGTGGCGGATCACAAGACCGAGACGCTCACCCAGCACTCCTACTATTGGGCGATCACCACTCCGGCAACCTGTCAGGCCGACGGTGAGAAGACCAAGATCTGTAACAATCCCGACTGTAACGACCACGTGGCGCACGCGAACAGCGAGACGATGACGTATTCCGATCCCGATGCGCACGAATGGGAGATCGACAACGAGGCGAGCACGAGAACCCTCACGGCGTACAAGTGCACGCATACGGGATGTCTGGCAACCAAGAAAACGGTCACCACCGTTGAGGACAACGTTGATCTGAGCGGCAGCGACCTGAACGACTTCAACGAGGTCGAGTTCCCCGAGGCAACGCTCGGCTTTGACCAGGGCGTCAAGGACACCCTCGCACAGAATGCGAACGTCAGCATTTCCGCCTCCACGCTCAAGGCCGCAGCGAAGGAGCAGGCGATCAGAGACGCGCAGCTGAGCGAGGAGGATCTGCTGCTCCTGGGCAACAATCCGATCTACAGCTTCACCGTCACCACGGATGAAGAGCTCGACACGCTTGGCGGTACCGCGACCGTCCGCATCAAGTACACCCTCGAGGAGGGACAGAACCCCGACGAGATCGTGGTCTGGTACCTTGCCGACGGCAAGCTGGAAGCCGTTCCCGCGACCTATTCGCTCGATGCGAACGGAGAGGGCTACATCACCTTCACCACCACCCACTTCTCCTGCTACGCTCCCGCGCAGCTCTCTCCCGCAGAGTATTGCTACGCGTTCGGACACAGCAAGACCAACCTCCGCACCGTGGAGCCCACCTGTACCGTGGGTGGCTACACGATCTGTCTGCATTGCGGACAGGTGATCGAGTTCACCGCACCCACCGGACACAACTGGCACTCCTCCGTCACGCTGGAGACCTCTTGCTCCACCAACGGTACGATGCACTTTGCCTGCGAGGATTGCGATGCGGCATACGACACCGTCATTCCCGCGACCGGACACTACTACGTCCTGCACGATCACAAGAATGCGACCTGCCGGGAAGCCGGTGAGGATACCTTCCGCTGCACCTGGTGTGAGGATTCGTACACGGTGACGCTCCCGCAGACCAGACACAACCACACGGTTCACACCGTGGCAGCCACCTGTACTGCCGCCGGCTACACCGAAAAGAGCTGCGTCTCCTGCGGAGAAACGCTCACGACCAATTACGTCGCACCTCTGGGACACGCTTATGCGAGCGCATGGAGCACCGCAGAGGAGGGACACTACCACGTTTGCAACGTCTGCGGCGAGCGCGGAGAGATCGCTTCCCACACGCCCGGTGCTGCGGCAACCGAGCAATCGGCGCAGATCTGTACCGTATGTGAGTACGTGATCACGCCTCCCCTTGCACACGTTCACAGCCTGACCGCCGTTGAGGCAGTCGCGCAAGACTGCACGCACAACGGTAATATCGCTTACTACACCTGCGAATGCGGCAAATGGTTCCTGGATGCCGACGCGCAGCAACTGATCACCGATCACAGTGCCGTCATCGTTCTGGCAAAGGGACACACGCCCGAGGGCATTGACCCCGTTGCACCGACCTGTACCGAGGTTGGCTTCACCGCGGGCATCCAATGCTCGACCTGTCAGACGCTTCTGAGCGGACGCAAGCAGATCAACGCAACCGGACATATCTACAGCGCCGACGTGACCGCTCCCACCTGCACCGAGGGTGGCTTCACGGTCTACACCTGCGCTTGCGGCGACACCTACACCGACAATCAGACCATTCCTCTCGGACACAACGAGATCGCAACCGTCAAGGCTCCGACCTGTACCGAGGGAGGCTACACCACCTTTACCTGTACCCGTTGTAACCAAACGCGTCAGGATGCTCAGACCGGCGCGCTTGGACACAAGCTCGCAGAAGCTCTGGGTCACGATGAAAACGGCCACTGGAGCACCTGCGTCCGTTGTGCCGCGAAGCTGAACGAAGCAGCACACACCCCCGATCACACCGAGGCGACCGTTGAGCACGGCGTCACCTGTACCGCTTGCGGATACGTGATCGAGGAGATCCTGGGGCACACGCACACCGTCTCCAAGGCAATTGAAGGAAGAGAGTCCACCTGTACCGCGTCGGGCTTGCGCGCTTACTACGTCTGCGCCTGCGGCACCTGGTTTGAGGATGAGGCCTGCACAAAGGTGATCACCAACACCGCCTCTGTGGTCATTCCCGCAAAGGGACACTCGCTCCAGACCGTTCCCGCAACCGAATCGACCTGTATGGAGCACGGCTACACCGAGGGCAAGTTCTGTACCACCTGTCAGAAGTGGCTCGCGGGACACACCGAGCTGCCTCTGGGCGATCACGACTATGAGGTGAGCGTAACCGAGCCGACCTGTACCGAAGAAGGCTATGAAGAGAGACTCTGCAACAATTGCGGACTTGGTGAGGTGACGAATTTCGTACCCGCGCTCGGACACAATTTCACAAACGGCGTCTGCGAGCGTTGCGGCGAACAGGATGGCACGGTTGTGGAAAAAGAGATCGTTTACACCTACGAGGACCGTGAAGAGTCCACAATCGGCACATCGTTCGTTGTGAGATATGAATTCTATGCCGACTTCACCGTCTATGGCATTGGCGAGGTCTATGACGCCGACGGCAAGCTTCAGGGCAAGCAGGAAGCCTGGGCAACCTGGGGACGAGAGGATGATCTCGTCGTCGTGTACTTCACCGACGAGGATAGCGGCGAAGAGGATCAGGAGTACTTCACCGTCAACGAGGACGGCAAGACGCTCTCTGCTTACGCTTCCGATGAGGAACCCAATCAGATCGTTTATTACTTCGAGGCAGATGAAGAGGATACCTGGAAGCTGATCTATCGCTTCTATGACAACGGCATGATCCAGGCCATCGAGGGCTACTACGATGAAAACAACGAATTCATCGTGGACTTTGAGCTGTGGGCAGAATGGATCGAGAAGGAGGACGGCAAGATCGCCATCGTTTATGAGGGCGAGGAGGTCGAATACTTCACCGTCAGCGACGACGGATACACGCTGATCCTTTACGAATGCCCGCACGAGCACACCGAGAGAAATGAAAGACCCGCCACCTGTACGCAGGGCGGAGGCGGCAGCGTCGTTTGCTTGGATTGCGGAAGAACGCTTGAGAGCTTTGGCTCGGCGCCTCTCGGACACGATTACGTCAACGGTGTTTGCACCCGCTGCGGAGAAGTAGGCAGTGGCGAGATGCAGGCACAGTACGCTTACGTCGAAAAGACCAGCGACTTCATGATGCACCTCTATTTCTACTCTGACTTCACCGTGAAGGTGGAGCAGAGCTACCGGACTGAAAGCGGCGAATGGATCGCGGGCACGACCTATGCCAAGTGGGAATGGAGAGACGGCAGAGTCGTTCTGCTTCATGACGCACTGTACGGCATGACCTTCACCGTTGGCAGAGATAATTACACGCTTTCCCTCTATATCCCGGGAGAGCAGCCCGGCGATTGCAAGCACGAGGAGACCTACCAGATGGCGTCCGTCTCCACCTGCACCAAGGGCGGAACCGTTACCACCTATTGTGCGAAGTGTAAGATCGTTCTGAGCGAATACACCACCCCCGCACCCGGTCACGACTTTGTTGACGGTGTTTGCAAGCGCTGCGGCGAGATCGAGGGCACGGAGGATACCGAGAAGAGAGAGGTCCGTTACAGCTTCAAGCAAGAAGAGGACGGAAAGTCCGTTTATATCGAGTTTTACACCGATGGAACTGTCTGTGCATTCGTTGAGATCACGAGCGGTGGCGACACCGTCAAGGACGAGGCATGGGCAGAGTGGAGCTACAAGGGAGAATTCCTCGAGGTGATCGAGAACGGCATGGTCGTTCTGCAGTTCATCGTCAATGACGACGACTCGCTGACCATGGTCGAGCCGACCAAGCCCGAGGATTGCGATCACGCAAACGCGGTCACCACTCGCCGGGAGCCCACCTGCACCGAGGCGGGCGAGTCCATGACGAGCTGTCCCGATTGCCACACCGGTTGGGGTGGTCCCATTCCTGCACTCGGACACGACTTTGCTGACGGCGTTTGCAAGCGCTGTGGCTTGGAGCAGGTCGTTGAGACGCCCGACAAAGAGGTGATCTATTACTACTACGATGAAGTGACCATGCCTCCCTTCATGAACATTGAGTTCTACAATGATTATACGATCAAGGTGATCGTCACCGATGTTACGGCCGACGGAGCCTATTTCGAAACGCATCTCTACGGAACCTGGTATCAGAAGAACGAGCAAGAGATTTGTGCCGATTACAACGGAAAGACCCTGTGGTTCATCGTTGTTGATGGCAACATCCTGAAGCCCAATGATAACGTGACCCCCGGAGATGGATGCAAGCACGAGAACTCGCTCACCACCGTGGTCGATCCCACCTGCACCGAAGAGGGACGCAAGATGTCGACCTGCGGCGATTGCCAGACGGGTTGGACCGAATTCATTCCCGCGCTCGGACACAGCTATGACGAGACGGGCGTCTGCATCCGCTGCGGTCTGCAGGAGGGTGACGACGAATTGCAGATCGAGATCGAGGAAATGCTGATCGATCTTGAGGAATGCTGGAAGTGGTATCTTGAAAACGGCGCCAAGGATCTGCCCGATTACGAGAGCTACAAGAAGGTCTACCATGAGGTTTACGACGCGATCAAGAGCGCGACCTCCTTTGCAGACATTGAAAAGCAGGAGGACCGTATCGCAAAGATCTTCGACGAGATCGAGGATCTTTTGCAGGGCGACGAGTGCGCACACGATAGCGTAAACGTGCAGGTGGTTGCCCCCACCTGTACCGATGAGGGCTATGAGGAGGTCCACTGCATCTATTGCGGAGCCTCTTGGACGACGAATTTCGTTCCCGCGCTCGGTCACCAGTTTGATGACACCGGCAGATGCATCGTTTGCCACGTGCAAGAGGGCGGCAGCGATCTGGAGATCGATATCAAATTGACGCAGGAAGACGTTTCGGCACGTTGGGAGCACTATCTCAACAAAACCGAGGCGCCCAAGCTGGAGGGATTTGCCAACCTCCAAAAGCGCTACCAGTCGCTTTTCAGACGGATCGGCGTCGTCACCTCGGTTGGCGAGCTGACGGATCTGAAGCTCCAAATCGAACAGGTCTTCAACGAGATCGAAATGCTGCTTGGAAATATGGGCGGCTCGGAGGAGTCCTGCGCGCACAACATGGTGACGGAACGCCGTTTGGAGGCAACCTGCACCGCGTCGGGCGAAGAGATCAACCGTTGCACCGAATGCGGCATCACGCAAATCGTTTTGCTTCCGATCAGACCGCACTCCTTTGATGAGAAGGGCACTTGTGTCGTTTGCGGAAAAATGAACGCCGACAGCACGGAGTGCAGCCACCCGAACATCTACGTTTCCGATCGCAAGGATGCGACTTGTCAGAACGAGGGCTATGCGAACTATATTTGCCCCGACTGCACCTTCAAGTACACGCAGATCCTGCCTCCGCTCGGTCATGCCTACGACGAGAGCGGACGCTGCCAGAACTGCGGAGATTGCATGCATCAGTCCTGCAACGTCACGGAGATCGCTCCCGGCTGCACCCAGAGCGGAACCAAGCAGAGCATCTGTGAGGCCTGCGGCTATACGTGGAATGAAAGAATTAGCCCGACAGGACACGACTACGACGAAAAGGGCTTCTGCACGCGTTGCTCCCTGCCCCGTCCCACCGTTCTCTATGTGTTCACGATGGCCTGTGAGATCGAGGTGATCGTGTTTGAATTCAATTCGGATCACACTGTTTACGGCAAGGAAACCGGCTTTGACGAAAACGGAAACGTCATCTATTCGAACGAGGTTTGGGCAAATTGGGATCTGATTGACGGCCAGGTCGTGCTTATGATCGACGGCGAACAAGCGCTGGTCCTCAACATTTCCGAAGACGGCAAAACGCTGACTCGCGAGACCAACACCCCCGATCCCGCCCCCGATCCTCTTCCTGTTCCCCCTTCCGAGCCCGACGTTGGACTCAGGGAGGAGTATAGATATTCCGCAGACGACAAGGTCAACCGTTGCGATTTCTATTTCTATGCCGACGGTAGCGCAAGGATCGAGAGCTTCGTCTGGAATCAATCCGTTTCCGGATGGATGATGATGCCCGATGCCACCGGAAACACCACCTGGTTCATCGATGAGAAGACCGGATTGCTTCACACCACTCTGAACGGTGTGGAGGTCATCTTTGAGATCGGCGCCGACAAGAGCCTGGCTCCCGTTGGCCCGACCGTTCCCAATTTCGGCGGCGGTGACGTCGGAAGCGGTGACGGAGAGGCAGATGTCGAAAAGCCCGAGGAGGACGTCTATTGGGACTTCGGCGGCGAAGAGGTCGTCATCCTGCTTCCCGAGAACGCGACGGCAAATTGGGATATGAAGGATCCCGAAGATATGGCCGACGTCATCAATTGCGAGGTGTTTGAACGCAATCGCTACGTGGAGGAGAAGCTGAACGTTTCGCTGTCCTTCACGATGATTCCGGCCGATCAATACCAGGCGCACGTTGCCAATGCTGCGTTGGCGGGCACGAATGAGTATGATTTTGTTTCCTATGACGCAAGACAGGTGACAGGCCTGATCCAAAAGGGCGGCATTTACGCAGACCTGCGCGCCGCAGAGAATCTGGATCTCGAGGCCGAGTGGTGGAACGCACGCTACAACGAGTCCGCGGGTATTCTCGGCAGACAGTACACCGCTGCAGGTGACATCACCCTGTCGATGTACGATCAGATGTCGGTTGTCTTCTACAACCGCGAGCTGATGAAAGACTGTTGCGAGCAGGATCTCTTCGATCTTGTTCTGAGCGGTGAGTGGACGTTGGATGCATTGATGCAGTACACGGAGATGGGATATGCGGATCTGAACGGCAACGGTATCACCGACGCTGAGGATCGCTTCGGTCTGCTTGGAGTTTCCGGCAATTGCAATGCATTCGGCTTTGCACAGGTCGGCGGCTTTTCGTTCGTGAACTATGACGAAGACAACGGCACGATGTATCTGGAGCTTTCGGATGGCATGCCGGATCTGATGGCGGCTCTGATTTCTTTGTGGGAATCCCCGGCGGCTTATGAAGCCAATGCCAACGAGGTCTATTCGAGCATGGCGACCGGAAAGTCGCTGTTCCTGACCGAATCGTTGAACCGCGCGGCCCTGAACAGCGAGCTGAAGGCGTCGAGCGCAGCCATCGGTGTGCTTCCGCTTCCGAAGTATTCGCTGGATCAGATCGACTATTCCTCCGGTGTCGCGGCAAACCACAACGTGATTGCCGTGATCGGTGACAGTGTGAGCGACAAGGTCGCCGCCGTTCTGAACACCATGGGTGAATATAACCACGAAAATCTGAAGCCTGCCTACGTGGCCGAGCTGAGCAAATGGCTTGCCACCAGCGAGCAGGATCAGATCCTTCTGGAGATCACCGTGGATAGCATCGATTGGGATTTCGTTTCCGTTTATGAGGGTGCACTCGGCAATCCGCTGACCTCTGTGTGGGTGAAGTCCTTCAGAGATGGCGGAATGCGCTTGACCTCCTATTTCGCGGGAAAAGAGGGAGAGCTGAACAAAAACCTTGAAATGCTTGTCTCTTGTTTGCAAAACTGATACACCTTTACGTGGGGGCTTCTTTCGTGAAGCCCCCACTTCTTCTTTTTCGAGGCGGGTGCTTTGTGAATTTTGAGTAAATTTCTGTCGGGCGGAGCCGTTTGATATTGACTTTGATATTATGATGTGATATAATAAATTCTAACTAATCTTTATTATATATTGGTTTTATTTTTGCTTCAAGGGGATTTTTCATGGGTGAAAGATTTTTAAAACTCAAACGAAAGGCCTTCCGGATTCGGCTGTTGAAGTCAGGTTTGGTGGGTGCGTCGGCGTTTCTCGGCGTCTTTGGCGCGCTTTCCCTGCTCTCGCGCTACGGGATCCTTGTGATCGGGCAACCGATTCTCTGGGCGGTTGCGGGGGCGGCGCTGATCCTGTTTGGAGGCGGAGCCTGTCTCCTGCTTCGCACCTCGGACAAAGCACTTGCGAGGCGGCTGGATCAGCGGTACGGCTTGCAGGAGCGTGTGCAGACCATGCTGGAATACAGGGAGGAGTCTGCGGCGATCTACGAGCTGCAAAGAAGAGACACCGACGCGGCGCTGGAGAAGGTCGCGGACGGTCGTGTGACGGGGCGACGGATCTGGATCTACGCGCTTTGCCTGTTGCTTGCTGCCGCGCTCTTTGCGAGCTCCTTCGTGCTCGCGCCCGCACCGGAGGAGCCGAAGGAGGAGGTCAGCGCGCCGTTTGCAATCACAGATCTTCAGATCGCGGCACTCGAGGAGCTGATCCGATCTGTCAAGGGCTCGCAAATGGAATCGCCTTACCGCGAAAACGTGGCGGCATCGGTCGTGACGCTGCTTGACGAGCTGAAGGCGGCGACCACCGAAAAGGAGCGCGACGCGGCGCTTTCCAAGGCGATCTCGGCGATCTACGCGCAAACGGGGGAATCCTCCTCGGCGCTGGAGCTGATCGACGCGCTCTGGGCTTGTGATTCCGAAGGCGCCAAGCTGTTGGCAAAGGCACTCAATTATTACGACTGGCCCGAGACCGATGCCTGGGAGACCTTCGACGGTCAGATGGCGGACTTCCGGAACGCGCTGATCTTCACGACGTCGGCATCCGAGGCATCCCTACTCTTCATGACGGTCGGCTCTCACCTGACGAGCGCGATCTCAAAATCAAGGATCCCCACCGATGACGCGCTTTGCGTTGCCGTGACGAGGATCGCGAGCGCAAACGAAACGAACGAGGACGGAACGCACGTTTACGGCATTGCCACGCTCTCCCCGATGGCCGAGACGCTTTGGGAGGCGGAGCTGCAGATCGAGCTGGATGCGACGATCAACGCAACGGGAGGGGAGCTGTTCCAAGCGCTTTCGCAGCACTCTGTGAACACCGGAACGGGTGAATATGCCATGACGAGGATCTGCAACCTGTTCGGATACCCCCTTCCCAAATTTGAACGGCCGCAATTCCGTGAGATGACCGCAGGGGAAGAGGGCGGAGATGCTGCCGAGGGCGGTGTCAGCGGCTCGATCGGAGGAGACGTCGTGTTTGGAAGCGACGATCTCGTGTACGATCCGGTGAACAATGAATACGTAGAATACGGAACGATTTTGGAGCGTTACGCCAAGCTTTACCGCAATTGGCTGGACGGAAATCACACCGAAGAAGAAAAAGCAGCCATGGAGAAGTATTTTGACATTCTCAAGGGCGGATTGAAAGATGAAGAATGAGAGGATAAAAAAATGAGTCATTTGGAAAATAACAGCGTTGAGATCGAAAAGGTAAATCTGTTCAGCGAAAAGGTCGCAAGGGTCAAGGAGGAGTTGAAGCGAGACGTGGTCGGACAGACCGACGTCATCGACCTTGTCATCACCGCGATCGTGGCGGGCGGAAACGTGCTTCTGGAGGGAGTTCCCGGCGTTGGCAAAACGCGTCTGGTGCGCTCGCTCGGAAAGGTGCTCTCTCTTCCGTTCTCGCGCATTCAATTCACCCCCGACCTGATGCCCTCGGACGTGACGGGAACCAACATCGTGGAAAAGGACGCCGACGGAAGACTTGTCACCAAGTTCCGCCGCGGACCGATCTTTGCAAACCTGGTGCTTGCCGACGAGATCAACCGTGCCACGCCCAAGACGCAGTCGGCGATGCTGGAGGTCATGCAGGAGCACAAGGTGACGGTGGCAAATACATCCTATCGCATCGAGGAGCCCTTTTTCGTGCTGGCGACCGAGAACCCGATCGAGCAGGACGGTACCTATCCTCTTCCCGAGGCACAGATGGACCGCTTTATGTTCAAGCTGATCGTCGGATTCCCCTCTGCGGAGGAGCTTTCCTCGATCGTCAGAATGACGCAGATCACCATGGCGGAGACCGCGGAGGCGGTGCTGGACGGTGAGTCGATCCTCGAGATGCGCGCACTGGCTTCGTCGGTGCCGGTTGCCGATGACGTGCTGGCTTATGCCGTCAATCTGGTGTCGAATACGCACCCCGAGCTCGAATCGAGCGTTGCGTCGACGAAGAAATACGTCAAATACGGTGCCTCTCCCCGTGCCGCACAGGCACTCATCACCGCTGCAAAGGTCCGCGCGCTGATGAACGGACGCTACAACGTTTCCTATGAGGATATCGGGGCGCTTGCCTATCCCGTTCTCAGACACAGGATCAAGATCAACTATGCCGCGATCAACGACAAGCTGACGGTCGACGGTGTGATCGGAATGATCGTCAAGGAAACGAAAAAGGTTCGCTAAATGGGAAAAATGGTAATAGACGAGGCGTTTTTGTCGGAGCTTGAGGCTCTGCAAACGCTGCTCAGAAGCAACGTTGCCGGAATGTTTGGCGGAAACCATCAGTCCAAGAATTTCGGCTCGTCCTGTGAGTTTGCCGATTACCGCGATTACGTGCCGGGAGACGACATTTCCAAGATCGACTGGAACGTCTATGCGAGATTTGACAAGCTCTATCAGAAGCTGTATCTTGACGAGCGTCAGATGCACACCAAAATCTATATTGATGCCAGCCGTTCGATGCAGCACGGAAGCCCGGAAAAGGCAGAGCAGGTGCTTCGGATGGCGGCGGCGTTCGCCTATCTTTCGATCTGTGAGATGGACAAGGTGTCGATCTATGCGATCCGGGGCGGGCAGGCGGAGGAGGTCATTTCCGGCATGGTCGGGAAGGATTCCTATCTGAATGCCATCAATGCTCTGAACGAGATCGAATTTTTCGGAGACGTCCGGATCGACGAGGCGATCCGCACGGCGAGGCTGGGAATGGGAGACGGATATTCGATCCTGATCTCGGATTTTCTCACCGACGCGCCCTATGAGGCGGCGATCGACAAGCTTGCCGAGCAAAAAAGAGACATTTTCTGCATCCAGGTCCTCTCGCGTGAGGAGCTGAATCCGCAGTTCAGAGGCAAGATGCATCTTTTCGATTCCGAGGACGTCACGAGCTTTTTCAGAAAAAAGATCGACCGCGACCGCGTGAATGCCTACAAATCCGCGCTGAAATACGTGACCGAGCGAATCAAGAATTACTGTGAGGCGAGAGGCGGACACTATCTGCTCGTCCCCGCCCATCAGCCGCTCTCCGACGTATTCTTCGGGGACATGGTAGATCTGGAGGTGTTGAAATGAGCTTTTTGTTTCCTCCGGGACTGTTGGGGCTGCTTGCCATCCCCGTCATCATTCTGATCTACATTCTGCAGAGCAAATATACCGAGCAGACCGTTCCCTCGACCTATCTTTGGCATCTGAGTGAGCGATTCCTCAAAAAAAGGAATCCGTTGAGCGGACTGACCGGCATCATCAGCCTGATTTTGCAGATCCTGACGGTCGTGATCATCTCGCTTGCCATCGCGCGCCCGATCGTGACGCTGCCCAACGCGGCGAACGATTATTGCTTCGTTCTGGATGCCTCCGGAAGCATGAATATGCAGGAGGGAAGGAAGACGCGCTTTGCTCTGGCACAGGAGGAGATCGTTGACGTCATCAAAAAATCCAAGAGCGGCAGCTCCTACACCCTGATCACCGTTTCCGACGAGACCGTCACGGTCTTTGAGGGGCTTGAGAGCAAGGATTCCGCCATCGATCTGGTGCGCGGAACCAAGGCAAGACACACGCACGGCACGCACACCGCGTTGCTCGGCGCTGCGCAAAGGGCGTTCGACGAGACGCCGTCGGCGCTGATCTATCTTGCCACCGACAAGCGCTACGAAGCGCATGAGAACGTCGAGATCCTCGGCGTGGGAAATCAAGACGCGGCAAACTACGCCCTCTTTGATGGCAGCTATTCGCACGCGGGAGGGGTTCTCAGGGTATCCGCCAACGCCATCTCCTATGCGGGAGACACGGAGGCCGAGGTGCGGCTGACGGTGGACGGACAAAGCGTGGCGACCGAGAAGCTTTCCCTGAAAAAGGGCGAGGCAACGTCGGTTTCCTTTGAATATGCCTGCGCGTATTTTGACGAATTTCGCATGGAGATCGTCAATGAGGACGGCTATCTGCTCGACAACGGCATCACGACCTACAACCTCAAGAGCGACAAGACCTACAGCACGCTGATCGTCAGCGACTCGGGCTTTTTCTTTGAGGCGGTGCTCGACGCGCTCGTCGATTCCGACGTCAGAGTGGTGACGCCCAAGCAATATGAAAAGGTCACCGAGACCTACGGACTCTATATCTTCGATTGCTATGAGCCGTCGGTGCTTCCCGACGGAGCGGTCTGGCTGATCAATCCCGACCAAAGCATTGAGCAGGCAGGCTTCGGTGTGCGAGAGACGGTGGAGTCTGTCAACGACGTGATGGAGAAATCCACCTCCTCGGCAAGCTTTGTCCGTCATCTTTTGCGCGGTGTGGACGGCAGCCGCATCGCGGTGGGGAATTACGTCAAATACAGCGGAATGTATCTGCAATTCCACACGCTCTTTTCCTACGATTCCAATCCCTTGATCTTCGTGGGTGAGAATGGACTCGGCAACCGTCAGGTCGTGTTTGGCTTTGATCTTCACGAATCGGACTTCGCCCTGTCGACCGATTTCGTCATTCTGGCGCGCAATCTTTTGGAGTATTCCTTCCCGAACGTGGTGGAAAAGACCGATTATACCGTCGGTGAGGATGCGCTGATCAACCTGGTTGCGAATGCCGAGAATCTGAAGGCGACCTCTCCCTCGGGCGAGGATCTTTATATCGACACCGAGGGGGGCTCGACCGCCGTGCTTCCCCTGGACGAGGTGGGGACCTACGTCATCAGCCTCACGCTGGCGGGACAGCAGACGCAATTCCGGATCTATTCAAGCGCGGCGGAGGAGGAAAGTCAGCCGCCCGCACAGGAGCCCGACTTTTCACTTTCGGGCGAGCGGATCTCTGCCGACAGAGACGGAAAATACGATCCGCTTCCCCTGCTTTTGATCCTTCTTGCGGTGATATTTATTGCGGATTGGGGGGTATATTGCTATGAAAAATATCAGCTTCGATAATCCCTATCTGCTTCTTTTGGCGATCCCGATCGCCCTTGCCGTCATCATTCCCTTCCTGGTCGTCAAAAATCGGGACAACAGAAGCGCGGGCTGGACGGCATCTCTCTGGCTGCACCTGGTCATCATCGCGCTGGTCGCGCTTGCCGCGGCGGGAATGGCGGCGACAAGTGTGCTGACAAAGACCACGGTGTACGTGGTTGCCGACGTCTCCTATTCCTCCGAGCGCAATCTCGACGAGATCGACCGCTATATTGAGCAGGTTGAGGCATCTCTTCCCGAGAACGCATCCATGGGTGTGGTCTGCTTTGGAAGAGACAGCGTCGTGCTGACGCCCGCCGGAAGAGCGCTGCGAAGCGTTTCCGAGGCGAACGTTGACGACAGCGCGACCGACATCGTCAGTGCGCTGAGCTACACCGAAACGCTGTTTGAAGAGGATTCGATCAAGCGGATCGTGCTGATCACCGACGGAAACGACACGGTCCATCAAGGTGTCGGGCCGATCGCCTCGACCGTCGAGCGACTCACCGAGAACGGCGTCAAGATCGACGCGATCTTCCTCGACAACACTTTGAAGGAGGGCGAGAGCGAGGTTCAGCTTCTGGAGGCGGAGTTTGCGAGCTCGACCTATCTCGGACACAGCAACGAGGTCAAATTCCTCATTCAGTCCTCCGAGCCGACGCAGGTCATGCTGGAGCTCTACGTGCGTCCCGCGGCTGCGGACGGAGAGTCCGAGGCGGTGTTCGAGCGGCTGGATTACACGGTCGTTGACACCGAGGGAGGACTGACCGCTGTCAAGATGCAGCTGCCCTCGGACGTTGCGGACAAATTTGAATACCGGGTGGAGATCTCCTCGGAGAACGATCTCTCTCCCCACAACAACGCGAGAAGCTTCACGCAGACCGTGGTGGGAAGAGCGCGGATCCTGCTCATCACGGGCAGGGAGGAGGACCGTGCGCTGGTCGAGCGCATCTATGGCGATCAGGCAGAGATCGACGCTTACACGATCACGGCGGCAAGCAACACGGTGCCGTTCGTGCTGGACGAGATCGTTGCCTACGACGAGATCGTGATCTCAAACGTCGACATCCGAGAGATCAAGCACATCAACGCGCTGATCGATTCGCTTGACATGGCGATCTCGCAATACGGCAAGAGTCTGATCACGATGGGAGACCTGCGCCTGCAGACCAATTCGGACGATGCGATCTTCCGCAAATTCGGTGAGCTGCTGCCGATCCAATACGGAAACCCCGGAAGAGACGGCAGGATGTACACCATCGTGCTGGATATTTCTCACAGTATGTTCATGGCGTCCAAGCTGACCGTTGCGAAGGATGCTGCGATCAAGCTGATCTCGGTCATGGACGACGAGGATTATCTCTATCTCGTCCCCTTCTACGGAACGGTCGATCACAGCGAAACGCCGACCCCCTCGCCCAAAAAGGTCAAGGACTGCAAGCAGGAGGTCATCAGCTATATCGTTGAGGCGACCTCGAAGCACGGAACCGACATGGCGGTCGGTCTGGAGGCAGCGCTGAGTGCCATCAACGAGCTCAATCTCTCCGAAAACCACGTCATGCTGATCTCGGACGGTCTGAGCTTTGAGAGCGAAAAAAGCTCGGTCGAGATCGCGGAATCGATCTATGAGGGCGGTGCCACGATCTCTGCCGTCAACACCTACGTTCCCTCGGACGGAAGGACGGGAAGGGAGCTGCTGCAAGCCGTTGTCGGCGCGGGCGCCGGTGGACATTACTATGAGATTACCTCTCCCGAGCGCGTGGGAGACGTTGTGTTCGGCGACATGGCGAACGAGGTTGGAAAGGTCATCATCGAAAAGGATGCGAGCGTGAGCATCCAATATCAGGATCCGATCTCGCAGGGCTTTTCGGCATTCCCCAAGCCTTCCGGCTTCCTTCTGTCTGCCGAGAAGTACGGCGCGAAGATCCCTCTGACGCTCACCTATCAAAAGGACAACGGACGTCCCGAGACCGTGCCGCTTTACGCATACCGTGCGCACGGAAACGGAAGGGTTGCCTGCTTCACGGGCAGTCTGACCGGTGCGTGGTCGGGCGCGTGGGAGGAAGCACATAAGTCGAGATTCCTGACCAATCTGTTCTCGAGCAACACACCGAAGGAGCGGCTTGACGTTCCCTTCTCTGTCAAGCTGGAAAGGAGCGATCACGACGCCTACGTCGAGATCGTGCCCAGCATTCTCGATCCCCTCGCGAAGGCGACGCTGCGGATCACCGATCCCGACGGCAGAGTTTCGACGAGGGAGCTTGCCTTTGATTCCTCGAAGTATTTTTACACGATGGGGATCGGAAAGGTCGGAGCCTATACCGTTGACGTGACCTATTCCTCGGGAGAGAAGACCTATCGCTCGACGACGTCGTTTGAGATCGCGTATGCGCCCGAATACAACGCCTTTGCTTCGTTTGACCGATTCACGCTTTACAGGATCATGCGCAACAACGGAGAAACGGCGATCGACGGCATCCCCGATCTGACGAATGACAAAAACGAGCTCACGACCTACAAGCAAAGCTATGTGATCCCGCTTCTTGCGGCAGCCATCGTGCTGTTTGTGATCGACATTCTGATCCGCAAGCTCAGACGCGGAAAAAAGCACAAGGCCGCCAAAAAAGCAACCGAATGAAAGGAGGAGAGCTATGAAACGCTTGAAACAAACAATTGCATGGATCCTGCTTGCCGTCACGCTCTTCTCCGCGGTCGGATGCCAGGGCGAGTTTCATTACGGCATCGGCGGAAAAAAGCCGGAGAAGGAGACGGGGGAGGGCTACGTTCCTCCCGTGCTCAACGACGATCCCACCGACGATTTCGTCGTGACGGTGCTGGCGGACGGCGCGCCCTATTCGCCGCGAATGGAGATGTTCGTCTATTGGAGCGACGGCTTCAGCATCCACACGGCAAAGCTGGATGAAAAGGGCGAGGCGCGCATTGACGGTCTGGACGGAGATTACCGCGTCACGCTTTCCGCCGTTCCCAACGAATATGCCTACGATCCCAACAACAATCTCGCGACCAACGACGCGCGCTGCATCACGATCGATCTCTACACCCTCAACCATCTGTCGGGCTCGGGAACGGGGATCTACGATTGCTATCACTTCAGCCGCACCGGTGTCTATGCCGCAATCGTCAACAGCGCCGACGACGCGATCTATTTTCAATACGCGCCCGATCGGAACGGAACCTACACCATCGAAAGCTGGGTGGATATTTCGGAGGATACGGTGGATCCCTACATCGAGGTGTACGGAGGCCATTCTCAGTACAAATTCCATCTTCGGACGACCTATGACGGCGGAAAAGCCGGCAGCTACACGGCGAATTTCATTCACACGGTGCAGATTGCCGACGAAAACATCAGTGCCAGCGGACAGGCGACCTACACCTTTGCGGTGAAGGCCGATTCCAAAACCAACCAATATCCCGTCACTGTCATTTTTGCCGTCAAGCGAAACGGCGGCTTTGAGCTGGACCGACCCGGAAAGGTGTCGGGAACGAAGATCCCGGAGTTTGATTTCTCCGATTTTCGTCTCTCCGATCACGAGTACGGCGAGGGATATACGTTGACCTATCCCGAGTATCGCTACGCACCGAACCGAAATCTCTACGTCTTTGACGAGCAGGGCTTCAAGCTTTGGGAGCTCGAAAAGGGCGGCGACGGCTTCTATCACGTCTTTGATCGCGCGAAATATCCCGAAACGGGAGGCTACGGTCCGATCCTGTATGCCAACATCACCACACCCTGCCGATTCATCGACCGTTCGTTCCACAAGATCGAATACAACAACGCCGGCGAAACGGACAATGCTGCGCTCTCTGTGAACGGCTGGAACTACAAGCACTTCATCGAGGGCTACACCTTCCTTTCCACCCTTGGAAACATCAACGGCGGAAGCTACTATTGCATCGCCGAATGTACCTGTCACAACAAAGAGGTGTCGGTTCTGGATTGGGCGTGTCTCGCGGGCTGCACAAGCTGCCACGCCAATTGCCGACAGGTGCCTGCAGGTCTTTACAAGTTTGAGGGCTATCAGGCATATTCCAATTCCGACGGCATGGTTCCCGTCACTCGGGAGCTACAGGAATTTCTGCTGGGCTATTGCCAGAAAGAAAGCTTTTTCCGCGACGGCACGGGAACGCTCGAAAAACGTCTGTTCAACGGAAACTATTATCAGGCTGTCGGAGACTCCGGTTGGCTCTTCGCCTGCGCCTATTATGAAAGCAACTGAATTTTTTTGCGGGGGAACTTTTCAAGAAAGGTCCCCCGCAAACATATCCGCAGAAGCTGCGGAGCGTCTGTAAATTGAAATATAGATGTAAGATTTATCAAAAATGCTATATTTTTTTGAAAAATCCCTTGAAGTTTTTTTCAGGATGTGCTATAATGAAAACGATCGGTATCCCTTGCGAGGGGATCCGGCAAATCAAATTTGCTTTTGTTTGTGAAAATGAAGGCAAAAATTTATAAGGAGGCTCTTTAGCTATGAAAAGAGTAATCGCACTTCTTCTCGTCTTCGTGATGGTCGTATGCATGCTTGCATCCTGCGACGACACGACGGCAGAAACCCACGTGCATACCTACCGTGACACTCTCTCGTCCGACGCAGAGGGACACTGGTACGATGCAACCTGCACCTGCACCGACGTTGAGGTCAAGAAGCTCGCGCATGCAGATGCGAACAACGATGGCGCGTGTGACGTTTGTACGTTCACGAACCACACCCACACCTATGCTGAGGGTTGGACGGCAGACTGCACCAACCACTGGCATGCAGCTGATTGCGGACACACCGTTGTCGGTGTTGAGGCAGCAGCACACGCAGATGAAAACGACGATGGAAAATGCGACGTTTGCGCATACATCATCGAGGACATCCACGTTCACGTTTTCGATACTGCTTGGACCACCGATGCTGAGTATCACTGGCATGCAGCTCTTTGCGAGCACGATGTAGAGGTCGCCGACAAGGCAGCTCACACCATCGATGACGCAGGCTACTGCACGGTTTGCGACGCAAAGGTCAAGACTATTGACGCAACCAACATCGAGGCAGTTCTGAAGGCAGCCGTTGCACGTAACAACAAGGTTACCGGCGGTAAGGTTCAGTACTCCAACGAAAGCTACTCCTGGAACGAGGAATATGGATTCGCAGAATCTCTGTTCTCCATCAACAACCTCGTGACCTACACCCTCGGAAACGGCCACTCCTACATCAACTACATCTCCGTATTTGAGGAAGAGGCAATTTCCAACCAGCAGTGGTTTGAGCTGATCGACGCAGAGAGCGGCGAGATCTTCGGCGTTGAGTCTTTGGACGGTGGCGTCACGCTCACTCCTGCAATGGGTGATCCCGACAAGCTGAACGGCTACACCTACCTGCCCTCCGGACTTCTTGTAAGCTTTGACAACACCTCCACCCTGGCAGACACCCTGTTGGCGATCTACACGCTCTCCAACGAGGCAGGCGCTGCAGACGTTGAGGTTGAGTACGATGCTGATATGGGAGCATTCTATATCGCTTACACCTATCTCGTCGTCAGCGAGCTGGAGGGTGTGAACCAGGAAACCGGCGAGCCCGAAACCGTGGTCAACACCAACTACTATGAGGTAGCTGCTGCATTCACCGTTGACGCAAACGGCGTTGTCGATCAGGCAATGATCCTCGTGGATGCATTCCTCGATCAGCCCGGTCTGGACGTAGACTACACCTACGATGCAACCGCAGGCACGGTAACTCTTCTTGATACCGCAACCCCCGACAGATATGCTTACATGGTCATGCAGACCTCCGGTGAGAGAACCTACACCACCGCATATCCGAAGGCATCCCTCGTTCCTTCCTCCTTCGACCTCTATGATGAGATGGGCGAAGAGATCGGCAGCGAGCTGAACGTTGAGGCAGGCACGATGACCTATCTGTACCTGGGCAACTTCGTTCCCGTAATTGCAGATGCTTCCTTTGTAAACGCTGACACCGTTGAGATGACCGTTGTCAACAACGATGCAAACGACGATTACACCTTCACTCCCTTCTTCTCCTTCATGGGAGACAGCATCTTCTTCCAGGCGAACAAGGCAGGATCCTTCACCCTGACCATTTCCTACGAGGATATTGAGTTCGTGATCACCGTCAATGCAGTTGCTCCCGCTCCCGAGAGCATCACCGCTCACGTGTTCTCCATGGTTACCGACTACTTCGGTGGCGAGAACTACGAGGCAGCTCCTGCAGGCGTTGCACAGATCGCTTCCGGCGAGACCCTTGACTTTGTTGTGAAGGTTGATCCTTCCGCCGCAGAGCAGGAATACACCTACGAAGTCAACAGCACCAAGGCAACCATCGCTGACGTTACCCTGGAAGAAGTTGTCTATGACTACGAGATGTTTGACACGCTCGAGGCTCTGCAGTTCTCTGCAACCGCAGACGGTATCTACACCATCACCTTCAAGTCGACCGCTGACGAGACCGTCGTCGGCAAGCTGATAGTGATCGTTGGTGAGGTCGCAGGCGCAACCGAGGTCGCAATGAACAACTTTAGCATGGGCTTTGCAGCGTATGAGTTCACCGCCGAAGAAGCAGGCTCTTACCTCTTCCTGCCCATGGCAGGCACGGAGCTGATGCAGGAAGATTCCTACATGCCCGGCTACCCCGGCTATGATCCGATCCCCGCTGTCATCACCCTTGCAGCAGGCGAGAGCTACACCTTCTACGTATGTCCCGAATGGGGTGTTTCCGAGGGTGGCTTCTCCTACATCAACCTCGACACCGCTCCCAATCCCGACGCTCCCACTCCGTGGGGAGGCATGGATGATTTCGCTGCTCCCACGCAGGGCGACGGAACCAAGGACAATCCTTACCTCATCGAGAACGCACAGCACCTCGCTTGGCTGTCTCGCATGGTTGAGGACGCAGCAGCAGCTTCCGCCTTCTCCGGCAGAACCGAAGAGGCTCGCAAGGTCTTCGCAGGACTCTACTTCCAGCTGACCGCAGACATCGATCTGAACAACAAGGAATTCATGCCCATCGGCTCCTACATGGGTGCCTCCGGCGGTGAACGCCAT
>JAZSJS010000136.1:0-27476 GCA_045534435.1 Eubacteriales bacterium | reverse complement strand
TGGCTCCGATCCGACTTGGCGGGACTTTTATTTTTATACGACCTTTGCACCGTGGGCAGCAAGAGATTGCTTCGCCTCGGCGAGCTGCTCTTCGGTGGGGATCCAATCGCGACGTCCGTTGTCGGCAAGCCCCAGGAGCGTTGCCTTGCTTCCGCCGTAGGCATGATATGGGATCAGATCCACGCCGTCAAGATGCGAAAGGCTGCTTGCAATCGATGCGATGCGACGGTAATGCTCCGCGTCGGTGTTGACGCCGTTGACCAAAATACAGCGCAAGCGAATCCGCGCGCCAAGCGCGCCGGCGCGTGCGAGATTGCGCAGGATCAGCTCGTTCGACACCCCCGTATAGCGCTTGTGCCGCTCATCATCGGTATCCTTGACGTCCCAAAGAAAGAGATCTGTCACGGGTACGGCATCCGTCAGCAAGGACTCGTCGAAAAATCCACAGGTCTCCACTGCGGTATGGATCCCCTGCTGCTTGCACAGCTGCAGCACGGAGATCGCGGCACGTCCCTGCAAAAACGGTTCTCCGCCCGACAGAGTCATCCCGCCGTTCTCACCGTAAAAGGCACGATCGCGCTCGATCTCGGCAAGGATCTCTTCGGCGCGCATTTCTTTTCCGCAAAGCTCCAGCGCGTGCGTGGGACAAACGTCGGCACAGGCTCCGCAGGCGCGACATTTCTCACGCGCGATCTCATGCCGATCGGTGCCGCTGTGCACACCGTATGCACAGACCTCGCGGCAGGCACCGCAGCCGATGCAGCGGCGCTCGTCAAGCAATAGCTCCGCCGCACTCTTTTGCGTTTCGGGATTGTGACACCACGCGCAACGCAAGGGACATCCCTTGAGAAACACGGTGGTGCGGATCCCGGGTCCATCGTGCATGCAAAAGCGTTGGATCTCGGTCACTCTCAAGGTCATTGCTCTATCATTCATGCTCATTTTGTGCAATCACCATATCCTGCCATTCCCTGTTCAGCGTCACGAAGCGGGCATTCCAGCCGGACACACGAACCGCCAGCGTTTGGTAGTCCTCCGGGTGCTCCTGCGCCTCGCGCAAAACCGCCGCGTCGGCAACGTCGGGCTGCATGAAGAAGCCTCCGAGTGCGACGAATCCGCGCATGAGGCCCACAAGCGCCTGCAGGCCGTCCTCACCCGATACGCTCGAGGGCAACAGACGAATATCCAACGCCGCACCGCATGCAAGACGCATCAGATCGATCTTGCAGTAAGAGCGAATGATGGCAGTTGCACCGCTCGTGTCGGTTCCCGGCGTGGGCGAGCAGTTTGCGGCAAGGACCTCTCCGGCACGCTTTCCGTAAGGAGTTGCCGTTCGGAAGGGCGCCCACTCGAGCTGTCTGCCGAAGGTGCTGACACCCGCGGGGAAATGATAGCCGTTCTTGCCGTCGAACGATCTGCAGATCTCGGCAAAATCCGAAAGCAAACGCGTCGCGATGGCATCGACCTCGTCGTTGTCGTTTCCGTAATAAACATAACGGTTCAGCACGTATTGACGAAGCGCCTCTTCTCCTTCCCAATTGCTTTGCAGGATCTTCAAAAGCTGCGCAAGCGTCAGCTTCTTTTCATCATAAACCAGTTTTTTGATCGCATAAAGCGAATTGACGGTGTCGGAAAGTCCGCCGATGTGCGGAGATTTGAGATTGTATACAGGACCGCCCTCCTGATAGGAGGCTCCCTTTTCAATGCATCCCTCCTCGAACAGAGAAACCACCGTGCAGGGAATTTGCGGCAGCCATTTCCATCCCTTTGCGGGATCCTCGGTTTGTTCAAAGCACTTGTTCTGACGCAAGCAGATCTTCTCAACCTCGCCATGAAGATCGGCAACGTAGCCTTGATACAGGGCCTCAAAATCGGCAAAGGCTACTGTACCGTCGTAGGCTTGAAGCGTTCTTTCCTGAAGCAGGCGCAGAGAGTCGAAGGGATAATAGGTAAAGAAGGTCTTGCCGGGAATCTGTACCTCCCAACAGCCGTCGTTGGCAAATCTGCGTGCCTCGCGCAACTCATAGCCGTCGCGCACCAGCGACTCGATGACCAGCTCCTCGTTGTAGACCGCGAGGATTCCGCCGCCGTAACGCATCACGTCGGCAACACGGCGCAAAAGCTTTTCGTCGGTGTTCCGATTCAGTCTGACCGACGTCGGGAAATCACTGATCCCAAGCTCCTCCAAAATATCGAGCACCAGGTAGGTGACCTCGTTCGTCACCTCGTTTCCGTCCTCGTCCACGCCGCAAAGCAGAATGTTCTGATAATGCTGAGCGTCGCCGCTGCCGATGTATTTTCCGTTGATCCACTCACACCCCTTGATGAAGAAGTGCGCCAGAATCTCTCTTGCCTCATCGAGCGTCAGTCTGCCCTCGGCAAGATCCTTTTTCAAATAGTCTCCCAAAAGAACGTCAATGCGTCCGATGCCGGGCCAGTTGCCGCAAAGACGGATGAAGGCAAAGGCAAACCAAAGGCTTTGCACGGCCTCGTAGAAATTGGAGGCGGGCTTGTGCGGTACGTTCTTCAAATTCTCGTAATTCGTCCGATATTCGGGACGGTCACGCAACGCGTCCAGGTAGCGTCCGTGCCAGACGTCAAAGGCGTCCAGGCACTTCAGGCAGCTTTGCAAAAAGGGCTCGCGATCGGTTCCACGGTGCTTCTCGAGCGACAGCTCGGCTATTTTGCGGATATGAAGCATTCCTTTTTTCAGCACCGTTTCAAAATCGACGGTCAGATGGCTGATCGACATGCAGATCGTCTGTCCTTGGTATCTCGCCGGAACGCCGTGTCGGATCGCCGACCCAAGCGTTGCCGCTCCGCTGAGCTTTTCGTTCTCGCAAATGCGGATCGGTGCTTCCCTGACGATCGTTTGAATGGCAACGTCATATTTCTCGAGCTCGGTCAGACTCTCATAGCCCGCCACACCGTCGAGATCGACGGCTCTGGTCTCCAGAGTCTCCAAGCCGTACCTTCTGTTCAAGGATTCATAGGCAAAGCGTCGCGTCTTGTCACAAAGTCTCGTCGGGCGCTTTCTGCCGTTGGCTGCGTAAAATTCCATGGTCACACCTTCCTTTCATTCAAATTATACAACACAAAACTATGAAAAACAATTGACAATCCTATGAAAAACATGTATAATACTATTGAGGTGAGAAAAAATGAAGATTGAAAAGATTGAAATTCGTTTCGAACGCTGCTTCTGCACACACAGAGGAAACATGGAGGGGATCCGTCACGTGAAATCACTCCCCTGGCTTTCCGTCGTGCAATCCGTTGAGGGTAGCTACGACATTTGCATTGACAACGGCACAACGTATCAAACCGGTGTGGGAGGTTTTTTTATCGCCTCCTCACAGGTCACTCAACACATCCTGCACCACAATGATCCCACGACAAACAAAATGAAAAACCGATGGGTCTTTCTGGACGTGACGGTCAACCAAAAATACCGTCTGGAGCATCTGTTCGACTTTCCCGTGATCATTCCCTCCCCCCAACGGGATGCCATGAACGCTTTGTTTGACGATCTGTTCGCGCATCAGGACGACCCCTGCGAGAAAATGAGTCTTTATTATCGCATCGTCAAGCTTTTGCTCGAGATCGCCTCTCCCAAAAAGGAAGTCTGCAATGGCGCTCTTCTGCGAGTGATCGATCATATCCAAGCACATTACAGGGAGCCGCTCTCGGTCGCCGCTCTCGCCTCCGTGGCATATCTGTCGGAGTCCTATTTTTACAGCTGTTTCAAAAAGCAATTGGGCATCTCCCCCATCGCTTATCTCAACCACTACCGTCTGACCGTTGCCTCCGACCTTTTGAAGGAGAGTGCCATGTCGGTCACACAGATCTCGGAGGCCGTCGGATTTTCCGATCCGCTCTATTTCAGCCGCCTCTTCCGTCGCACCTTTCACACCTCGCCGCGCGCCTACCGACAAAGCTCGGTTTGAAGCTCTTGCGCGAAAAATCGAATGTACTTTTTGCATAAAAAACGCCTTTTTTCCCTTTTTTGTAAGAAATGCCGCGAAAATTTAGTTGTATTTTGTCAAAATGACTTGCAAAATGACTCCAGGTGTGATATAATAGCATGAGATATGGTCTGTTTTTTCCGAGTAGGAGCCGGTCGGTTCCGAAAAATCACAACAAGAAATAACGGAGACAGTATGCAAAACATAAACAAATTGAAGAACGTGGTGAAGCAGTTTTCCATCCACGGCAAGATTACAAGCATTGAGCAGATCAAAAAAGGATATATCAATTCAACCTACCGAGTAAAGACCCTTTCCGAGCACAATCATGTCCATCAATATCTGCTGCAACGCATCAACACCAACGTCTTTCCGGACGTGGAGGCGTTGATGCATAATTTCGAGCTGACCACCGAGCACCTGCAAAATTGTTTGCACATGCCCGGAAAGCACCTCCGCGGAATGGTTCAAGTTCCCCGCTTGACAAAAGAAGAAAAGCCGTACTACGAGGACGACTCCGGCGCGTGGCGCCTGATGACCTATTTTGACAACGTATATTCGCTGGATATTCCCGATACCCCCGAGGTGTTTTATTATGCGGGCGTTTCCTTCGGCGGCTTTATGAAAGCCATGAGCTCGATGGACGTGTCGCTGATCCGTGAAGTGATTCCGAACTTCCACAACACCAAGAGCCGCTACCAGGATCTGGAAAAATCGATTTCGCGCGATCCGTTGGGAAGAGTTCGTGAGGTGTCGGATGAGATCGCGTTCATCCGTGCCCGCACCGATCTCTTTGGAAGAATCTCCGACGCATTGGAATGCGGAAGGATTCCGACGCGTATCTGCCATAACGACTGCAATCTGAACAACATTCTGTTTGATCAGGACACCCATCTTCCCGTTGCCATCATCGATCTGGACACCGTCATGCCTTCTTCTCCCCTGTATGATTTCGGCGACAGCATGAGAATCGGTACCAATACCGCCAAGGATGACGAGAAGGACCTGAGCAAGGTTTCCTGCGATCTTCAGCTTTACGAAATGTATGCCCGCGGCTATCTCGAGGCTTGCGGCGATATTCTGACCAAGGAAGAATTGGAGCTTCTTCCCTATGCTGCCTTGATCATTACATCGGAGGACGGTATCCGTTTTCTGATGGATCACATTGATGGCGACACCTACTATCAAACCTCTTATCCCGGTCAGAACCTCGACCGTTCTCGCACCCAGCTCAAGCTGGTTGAGGATATGGAGAAAAAGCTCCCCGAGATCCGAAAGATCCTGCAAAGAATCTACGATGATCTGGGACTCGGAGTGAGGCTCCCGTCGGAAGACTGAAAAAATAAAAGGTATGGAAGGAATAACATGAAAACGATCAGAGCAATTATACCGGCAGCGGGAAAAGGAAGCCGTCTGCAAAAAATCAGCGGAGACCTTCCCAAGGCCATGTTCCCGGTTGGAAAAAAGCCCATGCTGGAATTTGTTTTGGAGAATATATCCTTTATTGACGAAAAAGACATCTACATCGTCGTGGGCTACGCCAAAGAAAAGATCCTAGAGCATTTTGGCGACCGCTACCACTACATCGAGCAAAAACAACAGCTCGGCACCGGACACGCCGTGATGGAATGCACCGAAAGCTTCCTGGATTTTGACGGTAGTGTTTTGATCGCGTTCGGCGATATGCCGCTCTTCCGCCGCGAGGAAATGGAAGCAATGTGCCGCCTGCATGAGGAAAGCGGTGCGGATTGCACGCTGATGACTGCCGAAAATGAATCGTTGAAGCTTTGGGCACGCGTGGTGCGCGATGAAAACGGGCGTTTCTCCCGCATTGTGGAGGGAAAGGATTGCACCCCCGAGCAGGCCTCCATCAAGGAGCTCTTCTCCGGCGTCATGGTGTTCAACAGCAAAGCACTGTTCGGACTCCTGCCCGAGTTGGGATGCGCCAACGTGCAAAAGGAATATTACGTCACCGAGGTGCCCGAGCTCATGGTAAAGCACGGCATGAAGGTGGAAACCTATTTCACCAAGGACGGTGACGATCTTCGCGGCATCAACACCCCCGAGGATCTGGAAATGTGCGAGCGTATTTTGGAAAGTCGACTTGCCGCCAAAGCATGAGATCCGACTTCTATTCAAGTTTAATATACAGAAAATCCGTCAAAGCATATGCTTTGACGGATTTTCTGTTTGTCGCTATTCCGATGCAAGATCACTCGACGCGATCGCACACCGACGGGATCGAGATCGGACTTGTCCCTTCAAAGCTCGCCTCTCCCAGACAGGCATCGACGACCGCCTTTGCGGTTGCTGCCGAAGCACTGTAGGCATTGAGGTAGGTCTTGAGGAATGGCAACTCCAAGAGCTTATACGGATCTCCGAATGAGGTGAAGATCACGTTCGGATTCTTGAACAAATATCCGCGCCAGAAGGACATCATGCAGCTCCAATGCAGTCGAATACTGCTTCCCGAGCAGTTGGATGTGTTGAAGATGGCATTGACGAATACGGCATCCACGGTCTCGATCAGATCGTTGACGTGATAGTGGCTCGGGTTGGTCACTCTCACGACCTCAAAGCCGCGCGCCTCCAGCTCGTTGGCAACGTGCGGAAAGGAATCTGGACCGAACTTGGCGCCGGGGGCCAGCGTGATCACCATCACACGTGCGCCCTTTTTGAGCTTGAGCGGAAGACACTCTCGCACGTCGCGCAGCAAGGTGATGCTTCTTTGCGCGACCTCGGTCAAAAGCGCCTTGACTCTCGGGATGTCGTCCTCGGCAAGCCGGTATTCTCTTCCGTCGAAGAGTCCCAGCTTGTGCTTCATTGCGACCACGCGCTCCGCCGCGTCGACCAGACGTTCTCTTGCCAGCGTACCTGCGTGCAGGGCATTCAAAATTCTTTCATAGTCATCCTTTTCGGGGAAGAGCACCAGGTCTCCGCCTGCGCGCAAAAAGGCAAGCGTCAGCTCCTCCACGGGAATTCTTGCCGCCGTGCCGACCATGCTCATGGCATCGGATATGATACATCCCTCAAAGCCCAGCTCTCCCTTGAGCAGATCGGTCATCAAGGGCTTGGAAAGCGCAGCGGGCATATGTCCGCATTCGTCCACGGTGGGATCGAACCACGGAAGCGCAATGTGCGCCACCATGATCGCTTCGGTTCTCTCCTCGATCATTTTCTTGTAGACCCTTCCGTAGGTGCTCATCCACTCTTCCTTGGAAAGAGAGTTTACCGACGTGCAAAAATGCTGATTTCTGTCGTCCACGCCGTCACCCGGAAAATGCTTGACTGCGGTGGCGAGATTTCCCTCGCTGCGCATGCCTCTGCCGTATGCTCCCGCGATGCGGATGACACGGTCGGCATCGTCACTTGCCGCACGCGAGTTGACGACGGGATTGAGAGGATTGACGTTGATGTCCACCACGGGAGCGAGCGCCACGTTGATCCCCAGAGCGCCGGAAAGCCTGGCCGTGTATTTTCCAACCTCAAAGGCAAGCCCTTCGTCGTTCACGGCGCCCAGACTCATCATGGAGGTGGAGTAGCGGTAAAGCTCTTCGTAATAGATCGGCCCTCTCTCGATGTCCGCCGTGATCAGGCAGGGAGATTTGGAATGCTCCTTGATCGCTTTCTTCAAAAGCTCGATCTTTTCGAGCGGAAGGGTGTTTGCGAAAAAGCCCGAGATCTTGTTTTTTTCACGGCTTCCAGCAATTCCTCCTCGGTCGTTTCTCTGGGGAATTCCCACGAAAGAACCTCTCCGCAAAGCTCCTCGTCGCTCAAGGTGGCTACGTATTGTTTCGCAAAATCTTTACTGTTCATCAAAAAATCCCTCCTGCTTTCCGTTGTTTGAATCCTCTGATTTCGGTTTTATTATATCCTATCAAAGCAATATCTGTCAATGGAATTTCGAATTGAAAAGGTGGATTTTTCGACTGTTTTGAATCAGCGCAAGCAAAGGAGCCCCCGAATGCAGGACGCATTCGGGGGCTCTCGCCCCAAAGACCAAGCATTGGCTCAGTCACGGAACGAAGGGCTTACTTTCTTGTAAACAACCGCTTGGTCTTTTCGAAAATGCCCTTGCAGGCAGATCCAAGCTGAGCAAAGCTTCGTTTGCTGATGGCGAACCACCAGATCGCAAAGCCGCCGGCTCCTGCCACAACGGTCGAACCGATCACGATCGCCACAACGGCTCCCGTGGACAGTCCTCCGTCCTCCTCGGCGGGAGTCTGGTCGGGATCGGGGGTGGGAGTGTTGCCCGCATCCGCGGTCTCCTGTTCACCCCTCGTCTCCTCGACAACACCGAGCGCGGGGATCTCTTCCTCCACCGTATATCCGCAGACGCAGCTCGCGCTCTTGCTTCCCTTTTCGGTGGCGGTTGCGGGCTTGGTCACCGTCCACGCACTCAGACTGTGGTCGGCCTCGCCCTTCTGATTGCCGCAAATATCGCACGCGTGCCAATGCTTGGCATCGTTCTTCGACCATTCGCTTTGATAATCGTGCGTCACGGTTCTGATCTTGCCACAGCCGTTGCAATCGGTGTCACAGTCATTGTCATATTGATGCTCGGCCTTTTCCATCTGCTCGTTGCAACCCGTGCATTCGTGCCAATGGTGCGTCGAATTGCTGACCCAATCGGTCTTTGCCGTATGAGTGGTGTGTCCGGTTGCGGGAGTGATGACGTAGCCGCACACGGTGCAGGTCTGTGCCACCGTTTCGGTCGCCTCGGCACCGGGCACGTGCTCTGCCTCATCCTTTTTGTGCTCGCAAATACTGCATTCATACCAATGCCCGTCTGCGTCATACTTCAAGGTCGCACCGTAGCTGTGCGTGATGCCTCGAGCAGCACCGCAATCGTTGCACGTCGTGTCGCAATCGTTGTCATATCGGTGCTCCGATTTTTCCATCTGCTCGCTGCAGCCCGTGCAAACGTGCCAATGGTGTGTTGCATTGCTCGACCATGCAGCCCCTGCAACGTGGGTGACGTGTCCCGTGGCGGGTGTCAGAATCTGCTCACAGACCGTGCAGATCTGCGGTTGGGTTTCGGTTGCCGCGCTGCCGGGTTCGTGGATCGTCACGTCCTTTTTCGCACCGCAGGAGCACTCGTGCCAATGCAGATTCGCATCGCCGCTCCACGCATTGGAGTAGCTGTGCGGCAGCTCGTCGGCGCAAACGTCACAAATATGATTGCCGTCGGCATCCGCACAATCGCTCACCTCATCCTCGCAATACGCGCAGACATGAGATCCGTTCAATGCGGTATGCTCACCGTATGCCTTGTCGCAGCCGTAATCGCAATCATGGTCGGTGTCCGCGTCCTCGCAGGTGCCGAAGTCTCTGCCGCAGCCATAGTCACACTTGTGATTTCTGTCGCCGTCGGCACAGGTTCCGAACACCTTGTCGCAGCCGTAATCACACTCGTGATCCTGATCCTCGTCCGCGCAGGTACCAAACACCTTGTCGCAACCGTAGTCGCAATCATGATCGGTGTCCGCATCCTCGCAGGTGCCGAAGTCTCTGCCGCAGCCATAGTCACACTTGTGATTTCTGTCGGCATCGGCACAGGTTCCGAACACCTTGTCGCAACCGTAATCACATTCGTGATCCTGATCCTCGTCCGCGCAGATACCAAACACCTTGTCGCAACCGTAGTCGCAATCATGATCGGTGTCCGCATCCTCGCAGGTACCGAAGTCTCTGCCGCAGCCATAGTCACACTTGTGATTTCTGTCGCCGTCGGCACAGGTTCCGAACACCTTGTCACAGCCGTAATCACACTCATGATCCTGATCCTCGTCCGCGCAGGTGCCAAACACCTTGTCGCAACCGTAGTCGCAATCATGATCGGTGTCCGCGTCCTCGCAGGTGCCGATGGAAACGCCGCAGCCATATTCACAAACGTGGTCTGCGTTGGTGTCGGCATGGTAGCCAACCTCTTTGCCGCAAGCATCACATGCGTGATCAAGGTCTGCATCCTTGCAGGTCGGATAGTCCTTGCCGCAAATGTCGCAAAGATGATCCACCGCATCCTCGTCGATGCAGTCGTGAGCCGCCCAGCTCAGAGTCAGAGCGGTGACGGGCTTGCCCTCGGCATCGGTGAATACATATCTGCCGTCAAGCTTTTGTACACTTGCTCCCACAGGGGTCACAGCAGTGATCAGCTCGCCCAGCACGATCGCCTTCTCGGAGATCAGCACGTTCTCGCCCTTCGCGGCGCTCAGCTTCACCTCGCCGCCAAGGAAGCTTGCCTCGCTTGCCTGCACGGCAAGCTCACCCGCTCTCACGGTCAAGCTGTTGCAATCCACGGTTAGCGCACCCTTGACAAGCATACCCATCGCAGCGGTTTCCAGCGTCAGGCTTCCATCGCCTATCACGCTCAGATCGCCTTCCGTGCGAATTGCGTTTTGAGTGTAGGTGTTGAGCAGATTCTCGCCGATCAGCACCAGCGTCAGATCCTTGGTTGCGTAAATGCCTTCACAGCTATCGTATTTCTTGGTCAGATATTCAAAATTGTTCAGCGTCAGAACGCCGTCCTTGAGGTAGGCATAGCCGCCCTCGGGCTTCTCGGTGGTGACGTTGCCGTCATTGTCAAGATACTCACCGTCGGCAAGAAGCACGCCACCGATCGTAACGCTGTCGATCTTCTCGGCGCTCACCTGTGAGACCGCGACGGTCAGAGATCTCACGGATTCGGTCATGCCGTCCGAAACGCCCCAGCTGCCATTCGAAAGCTTGACCAGACTTCCGCCCTCGGGAATCAGGATCGCAAGCTCCTCGGAGATCGTCGCCTCCTCTTCTACAAGCAAAACGCTGCCGTTTCCGTCCAGCATGACTTCGATTCGGGTCTTGCTACCCTCGGCAGTGAAGCGAGAGGCAGAAATACCGACCGCAGCACCGCCCTCGTTTTCGGTGTTGACACTCACTTGCAGCACGCTGTCCTTCACCGTCAAGGCTCCGTAGGTAAGGGAAATCGCGTTGCCGGAATCCGACGAAATAACCGTGCTGTCAACCAGGGTCATATCTCCCTGAGCAAGATAAATTCCAAACGATCCCATTCCGCCAACCGTCACGTCCAGCGTACTGTCAGTCAGGATCAGGTCACCCATCAACAAAAACATTCCGATGGAGGCATCGACCAGCAAGGTCATCTTGCTGTCGGTCAGGATCAGATCCCCTCGCGACAAGTGGATTCCGTTCAACCCCTTGACCGTCAGGGTCGCAGTGCTGTCATCGAGGCTAATGTCGCCGTTTAAGCAATAGATCGCGTGCGCTTGGGAATTTTCCGGATCCGACGTCTCTGTGTTCACGGTCAATTCACTTCCGGTCATGCAAAGATCTCCGATCACGCAGATGCCTTGCAATTCGCCCTCTCCCGTCACATTCACCGTGACGGCAGCATCAACGAAGGAGATCTCTCCTGCCGTGATACCGAGGTCGATCGCTTCCACCGTCAGCGCAACGTTCTCCACGAAAAGGCTTCCATAGAGCGCGATGCCCGTCGACGTGGTTTCCAGAACCAGGCTTCCATCGCCCAGAACCCTCAGGTCGCCTTCGCCAAGCGCGATGCCAACCGTGGATTCCGAGGTGAATTTCAGGCTGCTGTCTCCCATCAGACGCAGCTTCAGCGCGCCATCACAGTAGATTCCCGCCGTGATCGCTTCGCCGTTGCGCGAGGTCAGCGTTGTGCCAACGCCCTCATAAACAAAGCTCTTCAGGATCAGCTCGCTTCCGCTGAAGTAAGCAAATCCGCCTGCGGGCATCTCGCTTGTCACGTTGCCCTCGTTGTCGAGGTATTCGCCAACGCCAAGCTCCACGCCACCGATCACAAGGGTCGGCTCATTCTGATTCTCATCCTCGTCCTCTATCAGAAGCTTCGAGGGATGGATGATCACGAACCAATCGGCATATTCATCATAGGAATATACCCGTCCGTTTTCGGGATCAAACTCGGCAAAGTTATTTTCGTAAGCATCCCAGAAGCACAGGTCGCCGTCAATGTAGAGATCGCCATTCTCCCATGCGTCATAGAGGTAGTGGGTGTTTCTGCATTCGATCTCGGTATCATCCCCTTCGATCACAAGGTTGGATGCGAGGATCATGGGGGAAACGAGGATCATGGGGGGAGCGAGGCTCAGGGGAATGGCATCGTAATCAACCCGATATTCAAAGCAGAGCTTGCAATCGGACAGACGCACGTCGTTTTGCACCGCGATTGCACCGGAGCCGCAGAGCGTCATTTCACATCCGATCATTTCGGCAGAGTATCCGTAGATCACAGCTGCACTGCTGCTCTTCAAATTACCCTTGCAATTTTCGAGAAGGATAGACCCGGCACAGATCACATTTTCAAGCACATTGACGTTCAGCTCGGAATCGCTCGCAATGACGTAAGGTCCTTCCAAGCCGTGTCCGGAGATCACGGTCACACGGCTGTTGCGAAGAGTGATCGCATTGCGGAGAATAAGGGGATCCGTTACTTCCGAGAGGAAGATTCCGTAAGAGGATGCCGCAAGGCTCAGCCCGCTGTCCTCGACCGTGACCTCGCTCTCCGCAAAGAGCGCATCCTCCGTCACATTGACCGTCAGCGCGCATCGCTTCACCGACAGGCCGCCCCTCTCCACCTCAACGCCGTCGTTTCCGGCGTCGATCACCAGAGTGCTGTCAGCGAGAGAGACCGTTCTTCCGCCGTTGCTGTGGATACCGTTATTGCCTGCCGTCACCTGCAGCACGCAGTCAGTGATTTCAATATCAAGCTCCACCTCGATACCGTTGGAGCCCGCCACGATCACGCCCTCACAGCCGATCATGGTCAGACCTTCGTCCGCATCAATTCCGTCCTCATCGGTGTTGATATCCAGGACGCAATCAAAGACCCGAATATTCTTCACGGAACGAAGTCCGTCGTCCATCGAGAGGATCTCGACTCTGCAGTCCACCAAGGTCAGATCGTCCTCGGTCCAGATGCCGTCGTCCTCAACGTCCAGGATCAGCTCACAATTTTCAAACAGAGCCGTACCGTAAACGTCAAAGCCCTCGCTTCCGCTCTTCATTTCGACCTTGACGTCGCGCGCCGTCAGTGCTCCCCAGACCTCGATGCCGTCATTGATGGAGAGAAGCTTCAATTCACCGTCGCCCTCGATTGCCAGATCGCCCTCGATCAGCATGCCGCGGATATTGCGTCCACCCGCAAAGGTCTCAAGATCGATCAGATTCTTGCCCTCCAGGCGCAGCGTCAGTCCACGGGTGCTGTAGATACCCGCATAGGATTCATACGTGAGATCACTCACTTCATCGTAATAGGTTTCGTACAGATATCCAATGCCGTAGTAGGTAAAGTCATGCAGCGTCAGCACGCCGTCGGCAAGGTGCGCGTAGCCACCCTCGGGCTTTTCGTCCGAGAGATTGCCGTTGTTGTCCAGATATTTTCCATTCTCCAGAAGCACACCGCCGACCACGACCTCCTCTTCCCCGGGCTCCTCGGGAATCTCCTCGGGCTCCACGTAGGAAATCGTCACCGAGCGCGGATGAACGAGGCTCTCACCTTCGTCCACCACGACGAAAAGGTAACTACCGTCCTCTCCCTCTGCCGGCACCGTATCGATATACGCGCCCTCGGGAGCGGTAATTGTAATGTTATCGTCCGAGCTGACGTTCTCGCATTGAAGCACTCTGCCCGACGCGTCCTCGGGAATCGTGACCGTCAGTACGGTGCCTTCCCCGAACGTACCCAGAGTCGATGCCCGGATTCCCATATATGCGGGAACGGGGGGCTCCTCTTCTCCCTCGGGAACACTCAGCTCCGCAGGAACGCCAAGCACGATCTCCAGACTCGAATCGTACAGCTTCAGGTCAGCACTCGCAAGGATTCCGATCTCGCCGCCCTTGATCGTCACGGTGCTGTCCATGATTCCGACGTTGAATGCTATCACAGCAGTTCCGAGCTTCGTCGCGTATTCCGATTGCGTGACCGTCAGCTTGGAGTTGACAAGCTCAATTATATCAACCTGCATACCGTAATCACAGTAAACCAACTCAATCTCCGCATCCAAAGCGCCGAAATTGTTGCCGACGATCATCGCGCCACTTCCCAAGGATGTAAGCTTCAGCTTGCCGCCGTTCACAACAACGGTCCCCATGTCGATCAGAGGCATACCGTCTTCTACGGTGAGCGCCTCGATCTCACAGTCGTTGAGTATGAGCTTGGAGGGGGTAGTCTCTGTTTTTTGGGTGAAAGCAGAGGCGCGATCCACCTTCACGGTACAGTCGGTCAGCTCTGCTTCAACGAGCATCATACCGAACTTCGAGCCTCCGATCGTCACGTCGCAGCGCGTCATGAGCAGAGTGTCTGCCGCGATTGCAAAGAACTCGCTCACCGAAAGATCAAAGCAAGAATCCTCCGCCTCCAGCACGTACGCCACAATTCCGATGTTCTCGGAATCAACCTTCACGTGGCTGTTTCGAATCGTCAGCTTGCCAAAAACATCATTCCGATTCGTGCACACCATGCCGCCACAATCCACCGTGGAGCTTTCGATCGTAGCATCTCGCAATACTAAAATCTCATTGTCGACCTTCAGCGTGCAATCGTTTACCCTCAGATCCCCATAGACGAGAATCTGATGGGCATCGATCAAGGAGTCTGTCGCCACAAAGGATTCGCGGACAAGCATCGCACCGGCTAGCACGATACAACCCTCGATCGTCACCTCGGATGCCCCGATAGCACCGTCTGTCGCCAGGATTTCACCGCGAAGCGTCAGTCGAGAAGCATTCATCAAATCGCCGACGATCGCCCCGATATTGGCACCACATCCTGTCAGCTCATTCGTGCCGACCAAAAGAATCGTCATGTCGTCGACCAAACACTTGATCAACGAGGCTTCCTCCTCAGTATAGAGATCGTAAACGAAGAAGCGCTCGTTTTCCTCGGTGCGCTCGATCGCGCTAAAGACGGTGGCATCGAGTTCAAAATTGTTCAACACCAGAACGCCGTCCTCGCGCAGATAGGCATAGCCGCCCTCGGGCTGCGTTTCGGAAATGATGCCGTTGGTATCCATGTAATGGCCCTCGAACAGCGCCCATCCGCCAATGGAGACGTTGGGAGGAAGAACGGCGAACTCGACCACATGGGTCAGTCCGTCATAGTTGTCGGTGCCGGCAATGGTGAAATACGCGACGTAGTTACCGGCATTCATGGGAGGCGCTTCAAGAGTGCCGTCCAGAGGATCGGAATTGGTGTCATACGTCACAACCAGCGTCTCGTTGCCAAACATCGCCTCGGAGACAGAAAAACTCGGTGCCTCCCCCATTTGCCACATTCCAATAACGGGATGGCAGAGCCAACCGTTGGATGCCTTTTTGATCTCGAAGGTCGCCGTCGTCAGAGTGCTATCCTCGGCATCGGGGTCAACCCATTCATAGTTGACAGTATCGATCAGCTTCAAAGTCACTGTGTACTCGCCTGCATCCGTAAAGCCCTCTTCGGTCATGAGCTCAAAGGGAGCATCTGCCGACACCTCGGGCATTTGTGCCTCTCCGGTGTATTCGGTCTCAAACTCCTGGAAGGTGCTCGGATCCAGGACCATCTTCTCAATCACAAACTTCAGGGTCAAGGTGTCCTCGTCGGAATCCTTCCACACGACGTGGGGACTGGCCAGCATCAGCACCACGTCGTATTCACCCACATCAATTCCGCCCTCGTTGGTCAATACGTTGTAGTAATCGCTCAAGGGTACGTCTGCAGTCTGCAGCTCGGCGGTATATTGCACCGACTCGATCGTGGGAGTTTCCAGCTCCAGGGGGGTGATGGTAAATGTCTGCGTCGCATTCGTCAGGATATAGTTTTCGTTGTCAATGGTTGCGCGTACCGGGTAATCTCCCGTGGAAATCGCAAAGCCTGTGATGTCAAGCCCGACGGTGACGCTCACGCTGTCGCCTCCGAGGATACCGCCCGAAATGACAGCCGTGGGAAGATGCTCCTCGCCGTCATAGACAAACGAAAGGTTGCTCCACTCCAACGTCAGCGTGGCGGGATTGATGCGGAAGCTCTCGGAGGAATTGGTAATGGTATAGTTTGAATTGTCAAGGCTCGCGGTGGCGAAATAGTCCGTGCCGGCGTTCTTTTGCGCCCCACTGACTGTCACCGTCACAGTGTCGCCCTCCAACACGCCCTCCGTCACAGTCGCAGTGGGCACCTGTTCCAAGCCGTTGTAGGTCAGCTCGGTGTCACTCCACTCCAGTGTCAGACCGATCGGGCTGATCTCAAACTCCACCGAGATCATGTGCTCGCTGTCAAATCCCAAAAAGGCGGTGTACTTACCTGCCTCAACAGGAGCATCGTAAAGAATGTCTTCGTTTCTTTTATAAACAAACACCCAGTGGGCGACGAACGAATCGTCGCTCACCTCCAGCGTTGCCGGGTGAGCCTCACCGTCGTAGGTGACGTCGGGTGCCGAAAGCGTGAGGGTGACCCGACGGTCCTCAATGCAGACACCGCCGTCATCCGAAACGCAGGTGGCATAGCCGATATTCTTGTGGGTTTCATCCACGCTGTATTCCCAGGAATGCTCGTGGTCAACGACCGTGAAATCCGCCGAGATCGGATCAAAGGCATAGTTTCCGCTCTCACGCGCCGTCACGGTCAGAGTGGCCGTTCCGTTTGCCGTGTTGTTCGCAAAGTGAGAGTCGTAGTGCCGGGAGTCGATTCTCTCACCGTCGACGGTCACGGAAAAGCTCGGCTTTGCCGGGTTTTCCGCGCTAAGACCGGGGACGTAGCAGGGATCCTGGAGGTCCTCGATCACGGGAACAACCTGCTTTCGCGCAATCGTGATCTCCACCGAGCCCTCGCAGTAATACACACCGTCAACGTCCACGTAGTAGTACACGGTATAAGTAATCGCATCGGTCGCAGTCGGGATCGACGAGATCCAACCGTCCTCGCCGCCGAGCCAATACCACACCACGCCGCCGTCCTCAAGCGCGGCGGAATTGAGCGTGCCCGCATTCAGGAGCACCTGCTCGGAGCCGTTGTAGATCAACCCCTCCTTTGCCGTGGGAAGCGTATCGAACGCATAATCGACCGACCACTGTGCCGTCAGCACCAATTCTCCGCTGACGTCCAGCTTCTCTCCCGCCTGCTTGATGCCAAGCTCGTTGCCGCCCATGCTCACAAGCCAGCCCTCGAAGCTGTGGTTGACGTACGTCAGCTCGCACGCGGGAACCGTATATTCAAATTTCGTCTCGGCGTCATAGGTGAAGGTCGTGTTCTCCAATTCACCCGTACCGCCGTTTTTGTCAAAGGTAATGCCATAGGAAAGCGCTCTGACGTCCGCCTTATGTCCGCATTCGCACAGATGGTAGGCGGATTCGGCGTCGGTCGTCCATTCCTCCGCGTGCTCGTGCGTGCCACGGCTGATGGTATCGATAGCACAGCCGCTGCAGGGCTTCCAATGCTGCTCCCCGTCGTACGCCCAATCACCCGTTACGTGAAGAGTAACACCCGTCTGATGTCCGCACTCGCACTCGTTCCAGTGGTTGGTATCATCATATTTTGCAAGGCCGTGGTCATGTGCAACCGCAGCATCGCCGCTCTTTTCCCCGCAGGAGCACTCCATCCAGTGTGTGTCGTCATCAAAGTTGTATTGGTTGAACACGTGCTCGTTTGCGTTGGAGTATCCGTTGCAGCTGTAAACACGCGCGCCGTTAAAAACGGGAGCTGCGTCGGTGTGGGTGTCCCCCTCACCCGTGGTCAGATCCTGTCCCCAGATCGCGCCGCTATAGAACACTTCACTTACGATTACGCCCTGAGAAAGCAGATATGCAACCTCGCCCGAGGCAAAGCCGTCTGGGTTGGTTTTGTAATCGTGACAGTTGTTCTGATACGAAGCATCACCGTCCGAAAAAGGATATGCCCTTGAGCTGTTCTCTTCGTCGCTGATGATAATCGTACCGCTATTATAGCAGTTATAAAAACGCATATGATTACTGCTTGTAAAGCCGTATGCACCGTGAGTGCGTTTGCCCGAAACGTTACCGGCGTTATAGCAGTTGATGAAGCTGCCGTTCACATTCACGCTGTTGATCAGTGCCAAGCCCGCGCTATAGGAGCCACCGTCAACGTTTGCTTCGTTGCCGCAATTTTCAAAGGTCAGCGTTGCGATATAGCTTTCGCTGCCGCTGTCTTCCGCAATGATGCTCACCAGAGGTGCCGTTACGCCCTTGAAATAGCAGGAGCTATCAATGATCACGTTGCGATAGGTGCTGGTTTGCGAGCGCCAGAACAGTGTGGACTTGACACCGTATTCACTCAAGTACAGATTCTTGATGCGATGGAATCCGCCGTCAAAGGTTCCTCCAAAGTCTGTGATCGGCACCCATGGATCGTCGTTGGTCAGCGGACTGAAATCAATGTCCGCGGTCAGAACGAAATTGGTTGCGGAATTGCCGCTGTTGATGTGATCTCTGATCCACAGGAACTGTCCGTAATTCCCAACGGCGTAATAGCCAAGATATGCATCGGTCAGCCCCAGGGAAGCACAGTTCTCATAATCGACCTCAACGGCAGGCTCATACACGCCGCAGGCACAAATACCGATCTCGGAATACTCATGATCGGTAACGTCCACGCGCACGTCACCGCAAACGTTGCAGGTGGTGTCACAGGTGGTGTCATAGGTATGATCCGCCGCATCCGCGCGCGCTTCTCCGCAAAGCGCACAGTTCACAACGCAAGCCTCGCGGTATCCGTGCGCACCCGTCGAGCCGCAGGTGGCGGTTCCGTTGTTGACAACCGATCCTTCCACCGTGAGCGCGCCGTTGTTGGTCAGCGTTTTTCCCTCGGGGACCGTCAGGGTCGCACCCTCGGAAATGACCAGCGTGGTTCCTTCGTCAATCGTGAGATCAAAAGGCAGGGTGTAATTACCCGTCACGGTGACGGTGTTGCCGCTTTGAACCAGACCGGCATTATAGTTGTCAACGGTTCCGGTCAAGGTTGCATCGCCGTAAACCGTCAGGGTTTCCATATTTTCGAAATAGCCGCCGCCGATGTCTGCTCCCTTGAATGAGCTTGCCGTGTTGCTTCCCGTTACAGTTCCGCCCGTGATCGTAAGAATACAGCCCGTAGCGATGCTGCCGGTCCCAATTCCGGCACCGCTCGCCGTAGCCGTTCCGCTTACCGTACCGCCCGAGATCATAAGCGTGCCGCCTTCAGCCTGATATCCAAATCCAACACCTGCACCGTCTGCAGACGTGCCGGTCACAGTGCCGCCGGAAATATGGATCAGCGTGGGGCTTGCATTGCGTCCGCCGCCAATACCCGCGCCCAGCTCGCCGGCCGTTCCGGTCACAGTGCCGCCGGTGATCGTGATCGTTCCGCCGGTTCCATTTGACGCGCATCCGATTCCTGCCGCATACATCTGCGCAGTTCCGACAACGGTTCCGCCGTGGATCGAAATATCGCCTTGCGCACCGTAGTGTCCGGCGCCAATGCCTGCGCCGCTGTCATCCTTATAGTTGGCACCCTCCACGTAGCCGCCGTAAACCGTGACGGTACAGGCATCTCCACTGCCACCGCTGCCAATGCCGGCACCGCCAAACGTATAGTCGTCTACGGTTCCCTTTACGGTACCGCCGTATACGGTAATGCTGCCGCCACCGCCATCATAACCGCCGCCAATGCCGGCACCGGAGGAGTTAGTAGAGGTCACAACACTCAAAGAGCCCTCAACGTTTCCACCGTGAACGGCGAGCGTTCCAAAGGCGCCTTTATAATTGCCGCCGATCGCCGCGTTCAAGCGCTCGTCACCGTCGGTCGCCACAGCTGCCAACAGCTTTCCCGTGTCCGCGCTTTGTCCATAAACCGTGAGCGAATTGCCACCGGCGATATGCACACCCAGACTTGCCGTCAGCGTGGTGCCGTCAACAAGGACCAGACGTACGTCGCCCGTCACCGTGATGCGCTCGGCGATCGCAACGTTGGAATTCACCACATACCATGTGGTCGTATCGGCTGTTCCCCACGCCGTGGAGCCGGCCGCCACCTCGGTGTAGCTTCCTGCCGCCAGCGTTCTTTGCGTATCCACGACCTGCGTGCCGTTCCAGGAACGCTCCACGTAGGACACATCTCCTGCTGCCGCGCCGACACTCAGCGTGCCAAGGCCGATCAGGCCGCAGCACACGACCGCCAGCATCAGCAAACACAGGATCGCGCTTCTCATTGTTCTTCTTTTCATCATTCATTCCTCCATGACGTAGTATCTAAATATATCTTATGTAGCCTTTCGTGCCTGGTGTTCTTTTTTTCGAGCCTCATTCGTTTTTTCGCATCTGCTCGCATCGGCAAAGCCCGAACAGCCGCTCACCCTTTTGAAAATGTCGGCAGCGTCCGCAGCTATCTTCGGTCTCCGCGCCGCAGTAATGCTCGCAGGCAACCTGCATCTCGGTCACGATCGGACGCCCGCCCTCAGCATATTGCGGATCGCGGATCAGATCGGGATAGATCGGCACGGGATCGTTGTACTTGCTCTGTCGCTCGTATTCCTCATAATATCCGTAGTAGATCTCAAAGGTCTTGCCCCAGACGCTGACAACACCGTAAAGATCGCCCTCTTTTGCTTTTTGCATCGTTTGCCATCCTCCTTTCAAGGGGTATGCCCTCCGCGGGCCGGCTTTTTACGGTAACATTATACCACAATCCGCCTTTCGCTGTCACTACGAAAACCCCTCCGATTTCCGCAATTTTCCTTGCGTTTTTGGGGTCAAAAAACGCAAGAAAAATCACGTCCCGACACAAAAAAAATCGCGGGAAAACCTCCATAAGGAAGGTTTTTCCGCGATGCTTGTCGCTATTTTTTCATTTTGGAATCCGGTCAACGGCCCCTCTTTGTTCGCGATTACGAACAATTTTGCGTGATTTTCTGTTCGCGATCGCGAACAGTCATGTTTTTTTCAAAGAATTTGCGCGAATTCGTCCTCGGAGCAGCCCGCCTTGTTTGCGATCTGCGTGATCAGGAAGCGAACCATCGACTCGGAAAGATAGAGCATCTCGCCGATCTGCTTGGGGCGGAAGCCAAATGCCTTCAGCTTGGCAACCTCATGCTCTCGCGCGGTCAGATTGGTGGCGATCTGACGGTTTCGCACCTGTCCCGAAAGCCTTGCCCAGCCGATCCTGTATTTTTCGTAAAGCTCCGTGACGGCAGCCGCCGCACGCGCGTCGGCAAGAATCAGCCGCTCCTCGAGAAGTCCGTTGAAATGCCGGATGTATTCCGCCAGGATCCCATACAGCCGATCGGGGAATGCCAGCGCGATCGCACGGTCGATGTGCGCGATCGCACGCTCCTTCTGCCCCGCGTTGTGATATGCCACCGCACAGGACATCCGAAGAAAGATCTCGGGGACCACGGTGCCGTCCACCACCGCCTGCGTGATCAGCAGCTCGATGGTGTTGGGCAGCATCCGCATCAGCGCAAGGCCCTGAACGCCTTCATATTGGATCTGCTTCGAGGCAACGGCAAATGCCGTCATATAGAGATACTTGACGTAAAAGACCTTTGCCGCAGGGTGTGCATCGGCAGGCAAAGTCTCGAAATTTCCCATCGTAAACCACTCGGGATAGTCCTTGTTGTCGTAGACCGAGCTGTCAATGATGGCGAGCGAGAGCGAGATGATCTCGCGCTCCTCCTTGGTTTTCCAGGGTGCCTCAAAAATATGCTTTTTCGCCTCATTCCAAAGCTCCACGTCGCCGCGCCAGATCGCGCACTGCGCCAGGAGCATTCCTCCGCCGAGGATCGCGTAGAAGCCGGAATGCGAGTTGAGAAAGAATCTTGCCTTTTCATAGACCTTGTCGATCTCTCCGCGACGGTAGGCAAGCTGCGCCTCAAAGAGCGCGTGTGCCTCGGGGCGATTGATCAGCATTTCGGCGCACTCGGCGGCGGCTCCCGCCCGGTCGTAGAGATTGGTCATGTCCAAAAACGGACTGCGCCTCGGCATGGGGAGCTTTTCCTCCTCGGTCCTGCGCGCATTGGGAAGGATCGCCTGCTCGGGGATCATCCACGATTTTCCAAAGCGATATGCCCCCTTGATTCGATCCTGACTGCACAGGATCTGCACGCGCCGCGGGCTCACACCCCATTTTTCGGCGGCTTGCTTTACGGTGATATAGTGATTCATAAGCACTCCCCCGTTCACGTTCGCTGATATAGTTTATTATACCACAGTTCGGAGGAACTTTCAAGAGGGAGAGAAAAAAACGGAAAGCCTTTCCATAAAGTTAACAAAGCAACGCTTTTTTGTTTAGATTCAGTTTATAGATACAATGTAAAATAAAAGCAACAATATAAACAAGGAGATTCCGAATGTTTCATATTCTTGTGGTAGACGATGATAAAAATACGAGAATGTATTTCGAGGCGGTGCTCGAAAAAAACGGCTATACGGTAAGCGTGGCAAAGGACGGAGAGGAAGCGTTGGATGAAATGGAGAGGCAGCACGTCGACCTTGTGGTGCTGGATATCATGATGCCCAAAATGGACGGATATGAATTTACCGAAACGCTGCGCGAGTGCGACAACAATCTCCCGATCCTGATGGTTTCCGCCAAGCAGCTTCCGACTGACAAAAACAAGGGCTTTGCCGTCGGCACGGACGATTATATGACCAAGCCCGTCAATCAGGATGAGTTTCTGTATCGCATCAAGGCACTTCTCCGCCGCGCAAAGATCGCAAACGATCGCAAGATCGTTGTGGGGGAGGTGACGCTGGATTACGATTCGCTGACCGTCAGAAAGGGCGACGAGATCCAGGAGCTTCCGCAAAAGGAATTTATGCTGCTCTATAAGCTTCTCTCCTACCCCGGAAAGATCTTCACCCGGATTCAGCTGATGGATGAGATCTGGGGAACCGACTGTGAAACAGGCTGGGAAACCGTGACCGTACATATCGGAAGACTTCGCAAGCGCTTTGAGGGCTGGAGCGAGTTTGAAATAGAGTCGGTTCGCGGACTCGGATACAAGGCGGTAAAAAAAGCATGAAAAAGGTACCCCCGATCAACATCGAAAAAATCAAAGAAAAAACCTCGAGAATGTCTCTGACGCTCGCGTTATCCATCTTTGTCTTTGTCATTCTGCTTGCGGCAATCGCACTGACCGCTCTCGGCTTGTGGCTGTTGAGCGTGGCGGGTGTGATCGTTGACATCAACGGAGAGCTTCAGCTGGGACAGGTCATTCTCTTCATGTCACTGATCAGCCTGATCATTGGCGGTGTGACCGTTTTTTTCAGCAGCCGTCTTCCGCTCAAGCCTGTCAATGAAATCATTAACAAAATGAACCGTCTGGCATCCGGGGATTTCAAGACCCGCCTCAAATTCGGAGACACAATGTCGGCGCATCCCGCAGTGAAGGAGCTGACAACGAGCTTCAACACCATGGCAGAGGAGCTGGAAAACACCGAGCTTTTGCGAAACGATTTCATCAACAATTTTTCCCACGAATTCAAGACTCCCATCGTTTCGATCACGGGTCTTGCCAATCTGCTGGAGGTGGGAAACCTGAGCGACGAGCAGCGCGTGCAATACTCCCGCGCCATCCGAGAGGAATCGATGCGCCTTTCCTCCATGGCAAACAACGTGTTGAATCTGTCCAAGGTTGAAAACCAAACGATCCTGACCAACGTGTCGAGCTTCAATCTTTCCGAGCAGGTGCGCGCCGCAGTGCTTCTTCTGGAAGAAAAGTGGACAACCAAAAGCATTGATCTTCAGCTCGACTTTGACGAATATATGATCGAAGCAAACGAGGAGCTGCTCAAAGAGGTTTGGATCAATCTGGTTGACAATGCAGTAAAATTCGTTCCCCGTTGCGGCACGGTAAGGCTTGAGATTCTTGACGCAGACGAAAATCTTTGCGTCAAGGTCAGCAACACGGGCAGCGAAATCCCACCCGAGAAGCTGGAGAAGATCTTTGCAAAGTTCTATCAAGCCGATGAATCTCACGCAACGCAGGGAAACGGAATCGGGCTTGCGATCGTAAAGCGCATCGTGGAGCTTCACAACGGAAGCATCCGTGTGAGCAGCACAAATGGGATCACCTCCTTCACGGTAACGCTCCCCAAAAAGCAATAAACACAGAGAAAAGTCGGGCAAGCCAGCGAGCTTGCCCGACTTTTTTCTTCGATTTTGGAATCGAGTTTCGTTTCAGTTTAGATTGTTAGAGTATAATCTTGTCGAAAAATTCAAAAACGTTGTTTCAAGGAGAAGTCTACCATGAGGAAAGTAAAGGTCATCACCGATTCCTGCGCGGATCTGAATGCTGAGCAGCTTCAAAAATATGACATCGCATTTGCAAGAATGTCCACGTCCTGCGACGGTGTGGAAAGCGTAGCTTCACTCACCTGGACACAAGAAGAGGCGCACGAGCATTACAACAACATGAGAGCCGGCAAGCGAATCCTGACGGCACAGGTCTCGGTGGAGGAATTTCAAAGGATCTTCGAGGAATATCTGAAGCGAGAGATGGATATCGTTTACATCGGCTGCTCGTCGAAGCAGTCGGGCTCGGTCAACACGGGATACGTCACTGCGAAAAGGCTGATGGCAGAGTATGAGAGCAGCACGATCATTTGTATCGACTCGCTCAACGCAAGCATGGGGGAAGGAATGCTCGCCATTGAAGCGGCAAAGATGGCGGCATCCGGCGCAACCGCTGCCGAGATCGAAGCGCATATCCTTGCAATTCGCAAAAAAGCAAATCAGTTTGTCACCGTTCATTCACTCGATGCACTCAAGCGTGCAGGACGCGTGAAGGGACCGGCGGCCTTCTTTGGAAATCTGATGGGGGTTAAACCCATTATCATAGCCGACGCAAACGGTGATCAGGCAGCCTTCAGGAAGGTCAAGGGCAGACAAAAATCCTTTGAGGAGATCGTGGCGCTCTTGAAGGGCAGCATGATCGAGCCCGAAAAGCAGGTGGTGTATCTGACGCACGCCGACTGCAGCAAGGAGGAGATCGACGGCCTGGTTGCCCTGATCAGACAAGAGATCCCGTGCCTTGACGTGGAGGTGGGATTGATTGGCCCGATCATCGGTGCGTCGATCGGTCCCGATGCAGTCGGTGTTTGGGGCTTTGGCCAAGAGGTAACCTATCGGATCGGAGACTGAATCATGAAAACTTTGGACGGCATTCTTTTTGCCCGTATGATAAACTCTGGGGCGGCGAACCTGAAGGCTCACGCGCAGGAGATCAACGACCTGAACGTATTCCCTATTCCCGACGGTGACACAGGAGATAATATGCTGATGACGATGATGGGCGGTGTCCATCACGACGACGTGACCTCCGAAAGACTTGACGAGATGTCCTACCGTCTCTCAAGCGGTATGCTTCTCTCGGCACGCGGGAATTCCGGCGTGATCCTTTCGCAGTTTTTTGAAGGGATCAAGAACGGCTTCTCGGGACTTCGATCTGCTGACACACACGAGATCGGCGAAGCCTTTCGCCAAGGAGTCAGGCAAGCGTATGGCGCTGTTATGACTCCTACCGAGGGAACGATCCTGACCGTTGTGCGTGAGGCGACCGAATATGCCTGCAATCAGAATGCGGAAACACCGGAAGCCTTCCTCAATGCCTTTATCAGCGAGGCGAAGAGATCCTTGGCAAGAACCCCCGAGCTGCTTCCCGTGCTGAAAAAGGCGGGTGTGGTCGACTCGGGTGCGGCAGGGTTGATCTATATCGCAGACGGCATGATGAAGGCCGTCATGGGGGAAGAGATCGTCGATTTCCCCGAGGCGTCCGAAAAGGAGCAGGAGCTTGATCTCGATGCCTTTCATGAGGACAGTGTGTTGGAATTCGGCTACTGCACCGAGCTGCTTGTACGCTTGCAGAATGCCAAAACAGATATTCCGAGCTTTGACGTAAAGGTGATTGCCGATTATCTGCAGACCGTCGGGGATTCTATCGTGACCGTTCGCAACGGCAGCATCGTCAAGCTTCACGTGCATACCATGACTCCGCAGAAGGTGCTGGATTTCTGTCAGCAGTACGGAGAATTTCTCAAGGTCAAGATCGAAAATATGTCCTTGCAGCACAACAATACCGTTGCAAACATAAAAGAAACGGCGCCCGTCAAGGAGCGAAAAAAATACGGTGTTGTCGCCGTCGCCTGCGGAGAGGGACTGAAGGAAACCCTTCGCGAGCGCGGTGCCGACGTGATCGTGGACGGCGGTCAGAGCATGAACCCCTCGGCAGAGGATTTCATCGAGGCCTTTGACGAGGTGAATGCCGACGTGATCTTCGTATTCCCGAACAACGGCAACATCATTCTCACCGCGCAGCAGGCGGCGCATTTGTATGATCGATCCGACGTGCGCGTGATCGAAAGCACGACCGTCGGTGCAGGATATGCCGCCCTTGCAATGCTCGACACAAGCTTTGGAGATCCCGACACCATCGCCGACGATCTCCGAATGGCAATGGAGGGTGTTGTGACCGCTGAAATTTCTCACTGTGTCAGAGATGCCTCCATTGACGGCAAGGAAATACATATGGGTGACTATATCGGCTTTGTCGGCAAGGAAATGCTTGCCGTAAACAAAAGCAGACTTGTGACCATTTACGAAAGCATTGATGCACTAAACCTTTCAAAGTACGATTTTTGCATTCTGATCTGCGGCAAGGACGCAACCGAGGAGGAAGCCAAAGAGATCGAACAATATATTCTCTCACGGTACAGCGGAAAAGAGTTTTATCTCATAAACGGCGGTCAGGACGTTTACGATTATATTATGATTATAGAATAGATCGGAGAAACCATGAAGCTATTTCTTTTCCTATTGGCGGCAGTATGCGGTTACGTGATCGCAGGAATGAACCCCGCGATCATACTCTCAAGAGCGATCTACAAAAAAGACATCCGCGAATGCGGAAGCGGGAACCCCGGCTTCACCAATTTCAAAAGGACGTTCGGCAACAAATGGGCATGGTGGGTTCTGGTGCTCGATCTCTCCAAAGCCGCAGTTGTTGTGGGGCTTTTTGCTTGGCTCCTGTCCCGTCACGGTGTGGATTTTCAGCTTGCGGCGGCTTATACGGGCATCTTCTGTATGCTCGGTCATGCCTTCCCTGCTCCATACAAATTCAAGGGCGGCAAGGGATTTCTCGTCTGCCTTTCCACCATGTACGTCATTGACCCCCGCGTGGGACTGATCGCTACGGGAATCATGATCGTACTGCTTTTGATCTCCAAATACATGTCTCTTTCCACCACGCTTGCCATGCTCTTCTGCCCGATTCTGCTCATCCCCTTCGGTGCCTCTCTCTCCGTCATCCTGATGACTGCCGCTTGCGCGATCTTCATGGCTGTCAGACACAAAGAGAATTTCAAGCGATTGATGCAGGGCAAGGAATCCAAATTCGTTTGGATGGCCAAAAAGGAATAGGAATCCCCTCAAAGCAACACAAAACTGCCGCGACACACAGAAGCCCGCGATCCCGATGCATCGGGATCGCGGGCTTCTGTGTGTCGCGGCAGTTTTGT
>JAZSJS010000014.1:0-2816 GCA_045534435.1 Eubacteriales bacterium | reverse complement strand
AGGAAAGTTTTTGCGGGGGCGTGGGGGTGGCTTTTTTCAAAAAGCACCCCCACAAAAAAACAAACGGTCGCAAAGGCAAAAAGGAAAGTGGGAGCACCTTGAAAGGAGCTCCCACAGAGGCAATATTAGCGATTTTTCAGCACGGTGCTTTCGTACTCACGAACGACATCAAACCAGGAGGCGTCGCCAACGACTCCGTTGCGAGCGCAGAACTCGTTCCAGACGTCACCGACGGGCATCATCTTCAGCTCCTCCTGGAGCATCATCAGCTCGGTGAACTGCAGAGAATCCTGAAGCTCCTTCAGCTTGGCATTGGGCGCGAGCATCGCGCTCAGAAGCGCCTTTTGTACCGAGCGCATACCGATGACCCAAGCGCCGATGCGGTTGATCGAGGCATCGAAATAGTCGGTTGCGATGATCACGCGATCGAGAGCATCGTTGCGAACGATCTCCTTCATCATTTCAACCGTCTCGTCGTCATAGCGGACGACGTGGTCGGAGTCCCAGCGTACCCCACGCGTGACGTGAAGAGCGATCTTGGGATTGAAGCACAGAAGCGCCGAGATCTTGTCCGAGACCAGCTCGGTGGGATGGTAGTGACCGTTGTCCATCAGCGGAACGATCCCACGGGTGGTCGCGTAGGAAAGCGCGAACTCCGCAGAGCCGGCGGTATAGGACTCCAGACCGATACCGAACACCTTGGATTCCAGCGTGACGTTGACAAGGCTCTTGTCATAGCCACAGCCAATGATCTGGTCCAGAGAATCCATGAAGCGCATTCTCGGACCGAGGCGGTCTGCGGGAATATCCTTGAAGCCGTCGGGGATCCAGATATTCATGGTGCAGGGGAATCCGGTCTCGCGAGCGAAATATTCGGAGATACGGATGCAGGCAATTCCGTGACGGATCCAGAATGCGCGGATCTCCTCGTTGGGATTGGTCAGCGTGCCGTCGGCGGCGAGGGGATGCGAGAAATAGGTCGGGTTGAAATCCAGACCGATGCCGCGCTCCTTCGCGAAGGCGACCCAGGGAGCAAAATGCTCGGGCTTGATGGCATCGCGATCGGCGATCTTTCCGTCGGAATAGATACCGTAGCACGCGTGAACGTTGAGATTGTGCTTGCCGGGAATGAGCGAGAACGCCTTGTCGATGTCCTGCATGAGCTGTGCGGGGGTGGTTGCGGCGCCGGGATAGTTACCGGTCGTCTGAATACCGCCGGTCAGAGCACCTGCGTTTTCAAAGCCCTTGACGTCGTCACCCTGCCAGCAGTGCATGGATACCGACACCTTCGAAAGGCGATCGATGATCGCCTCGGTGTCAATGCCGATCTCGGCATAACGCGCGCGGGCGATTTGATAAAGTTCCTTCTGTGTCATAAAAAAGACCTCCGTTTGTTTTTTCTGGTTGTCATATTTATTATAAAAGAAACCGCCCTTTTTTGCAATAGTCTTGTCAAAATATGAAAAACACACCCTGTTTTACAAAAAATACACCCTTTGGCGTACCTGCGATAAAGCAGGTTGAACGAAAAAAGACATGTTCATTTTGAGCATGTCTTTTTTCTTGCATTATTATACCGTTTATGATATAATATCTTTGAAAATCAAAGCAAAACTATACTTTGTATCAACAAACACTTCGTGGAATATTTTTTTGAATTTGATATAATAAAATCACAAAAGCGCTTTTGAATAATTTTGGGAGGACAATCATATGTCTATTGGAACAACCATCAAACGTCTTCGTCGAGAGAAAGACATTACGCAGGAACAGCTTGCCGAGTATCTTGGTATCACTTCGCGCGCAATTTCTCAATGGGAGTGTGATAGAACTGCTCCTGATATTTCTCAGCTCCCCGCGCTCTGCCACATCTTCGATGTTTCGTCAGATGTTTTGCTCGGAATTGATATTGCGAAGAATAACGAGGAAATAAAAAAATACTTAACCGAAGCAGCCGAGCTTGGCTATCAAGGAAAGGGTTCAGAGCGTACCGAGCTTCTCCGTGAAGCAAACAAAAAATTCCCGCGAGACTATATGATCATGCAAAGCCTTGCTGATTCGTTGGTATGCGAGTACTCTCGAAAAGGAATCAAGGAATATGACGAGGTGTTTGACCTTTGTAATCGAATCCTTGCGGAATGTACCGACAGCGCGATTCGATATGAAGCAATCGACACGCTTGGAACAGCTTATGGATATGCAGGTAAAAAAGACGAAATGCTCAAGCTTGCCGAGGAAATGCCGCGTACTCATTTTTCATATGAAAACTTTATGATGTATCGTTGGAAAGGTGATGCGGATTTTGAAGAATTTCAAGGCTATTTATCTTTTCTAATTTATCACACAGCTGAAATGATTGAACTTGCAGTCGGTCAAAAGCACGATAATGGAGAGTTTATTTATCCACTTGAAGACAGAATTCATTTGTGGAAGACAGAAGTGAGTTTTCTTGAATTGCTTTTCCCTGACGGTGATTATCAAATCAATGCTCAGCTTGGTGAAGTTGCTTGTAGTTTTCTGTGCACCGCATATCTGAGAAAGCAGAAATATGAAGAGGCGTGGAGCTGGCTGAAAAAAGGTGCTGATTTTGCTATTCATATGGACACATATGATTTTGATGCGCCACACACCTCGCCTATTCTTCGCGGCTACTCAAGTGGCGGATGGATTATGGAGGCGGAGGGAAACCGTTCGCAATCGATGCTTGAATGGTTGACAAATGATGATGAAGCTGCCGTTTTGCGTCCCGATGCCCGTTATGGAGTGCTTGTTGATCGATTGAAAAAAGTTGCCAAAAAGCCGTAAATTCCGCCCCG
>JAZSJS010000061.1:0-9868 GCA_045534435.1 Eubacteriales bacterium | reverse complement strand
TCGCGGGCTGCTTTCTGTTTGCGGGGGGGCGGGGAGATGCGCAGAAAGAGAGAATCTCTCTTGACACGTTCGGTCGGGGGTGGTATAATAAAGATACATCCGACAAGAAAGGAAAGCAACATGGAACCAAAGGATTATACGGTCGTGAAAATTGAGGGAGAGTATGCTTATCTTCGCGCGGACGGCGCGTCGGACGCGGAGGATCTCTTCATTGCGATGGCGCTTCTTCCGCCCGGGGTTGACGTGGGGAGTCGGTTGCATTATGAGATGCTGATCTATACGCGCATGGATTAAAAAAGTCGATCCGGAACGGATTTCGGAATGCGTGACGAACCCAATCAACGTCACGCGGCAATGATCGGGCAAATGATTTTCAAAAAAGGAGATAACGTACAATGTATCAACAAAAAATCGGAATTTCGATCGGAAACAGCTATTCCATTCCCATGGAGGAGGTGCTTCAGATCATCAAGCGCGTCGGCTTTGACGCGATCTCTCCCGTTTGGAAGTCGAGGGATATTTTGCGCGAGATCGCCAAGATTGCCGGGGAGTTGGGGCTTGAGCTCCAATCCTTGCACGCGCCGTTCTCAAAGGCAGCGGCAATGTGGAGCCGTGACGAGGGTGTGGTCGCTCCCGTGAAAAAAGAGCTTTTCGAGGCGATCGACGCCTGCGAGCAGCTTCGGATCTCCGTGATGGTGGTTCACGTCTGGATCGGGTTTGATTACCGATTTGACGGGTCTGCGCTTTGCTATGACCATTTTGACGAAATGGTTGCCTATGCCGCGGCACACAACGTCAGGATCGCATTTGAAAACACCGAGGGGCTGGAGTACCTTGAAGCCCTGATGGCACATTTTGAGGGCAATGACACCGTCGGCTTTTGCTGGGATTCGGGGCACGAAATGTGTTATAATTTTTCCGAGGATCTTCTGGGCAGGTGGGGAGATCGCCTCTTGATGACGCATCTCAACGACAATCTCGGCATCAGTCGGTTTGACGGCCGGATCTATTGGACGGACGACCTTCACCTGCTTCCGTATGACGGAATCGCCGATTGGGAGGAGAACATCGCGCGTCTGAGGAAGGCGAGACGGTTGCCGATTTTGAATTTTGAATTGAATATCGACTCAAAGCCCAACCGCCATGAAAACGATCCTTACGGGGAGATGCCCTTGGCGCAATATTTCACCGAGGCATACAAGCGGGCTTGCAGGATCGCATTCCGTTATGCAAGATCAGATGCACGAAGAGGCTTGAAATGAAATATTACGTTGTCTCCGACGTGCACGGATTCGATACGCATTTAAAAAAAGCGCTTCAAGAAGCCGGCTTCTTTGAGGAACGGGAGCCGTGCCGCCTGATCGTTTGCGGCGATCTTTTGGACCGTGGGCAGGAGGCGCGCCGGCTGGTTGATTTTATGCTGGAGCTTCACGGCGAGGGAAGGCTGATCTATATTCTCGGCAATCATGAGGAGCTGCTTGTGCAGTGCCTTCAGGAGATCGCTCGCGGAAACGTGTATGAGATCGCCGGTGCGCTCTCTCATCATTACAGCAACCGAACCTGGGACACCCTGCTTCAGCTTGCCGAAATGAGCGAGGAGGAGGCGGTCCGTCATCCCCATGAGCTGGTTCGAAGCGTCATGCATTCCGATTTCTACCGAAAGCTATTGCCGCTCGGGGTGGATTATTTCGAAACTCCGCACCATATTTTCACCCACGGCTGGATCCCCTGTCACGTTGAGGGGACTCGGTTCTCCGCGAGCTACCGCTACGATCCCGATTGGAGGCGAGCCGACCGAGACGCATGGAGACAGGCTCGGTGGCTCAACGGCATGGAGCTCGCTTGCAAACACCGGGTGCTCGAGCCGGACAAGACCGTGGTCTGCGGGCATTATCATTGCTCCTTTGGACATTCCCGGATTGCGCACCGTTGCTCGGAGTGGGGAAGGGATGCCGATTTTTCACCCTTCTCTGCAGAGGGGATCCTGGCGATCGACGCATCGACCTACAATAGCGGACGGGTCAACTGTGTGGTCATTGAGGACTGAGCGAAGGAGAAAAACGATTGAAAACGAGGCAAGGAACGGTCTCATTTGATGAAAAAATCAAATGAGACCGTTCTTTTTTTCTTTTTTCGCTTGACTTTTTCGTTGCTTTGTGATAAAATATCAAGTGATATATAACATATGATATATTATGGAGGTTTCTATGCCACCCAAGGTGAAGATCACAAAAGAGGATATCGTTCAAACGGCGCTCGAGCTGGTGCGCGCCAACGGCGAGGACGCGATCAATGCGCGCTCGCTCGCGGCGGCCTTGAACTGCTCGACGCAGCCCGTGTTTTCGAATTTCGCAACCATGGAGGAATTGCGGAAGGCGGTGATCCGCGCGGCCTACGACCGCTATCTCGGCTTTTTGCGGCGCGAGGTGGAGGGCGGGAAATATCCACCCTATAAAGCCTATGGAATGGGATATATCCGTTTTGCCGAGGAAGAAAGTGAGCTGTTCAAGCTCTTGTTTATGCGTGACCGAGGTGACGAGGACATCTCACCGCAGATTGACTTTGAGGAATCGCTGCAAATGATCATGCAGGCAAACGGTGTGACGCGGGAGAGAGCATGGCGGATGCACATGGAGCTCTGGGCATGGGTTCACGGCATCGGAACGATGCTTGCAACGTCGTTTTTACCGCTGGAACGGGATCTGATCAGCGAGATGCTGACCGATGTCTATCAAGGAGTCCGTGCAAGACACGTATCGGAGGAGGATTGAGATGGATGCAATCAGAATAGAAGGACTGACAAAGAAATACAAGGACGTGACTGCCGTGGACCGACTTTCGCTTGCGATCCGGGAGGGAGAGCTTTTTTCTCTTCTGGGTGTCAACGGGGCGGGGAAGACCACGACGATCAAGATGCTCTCCTGTCTGCTCGAACCGACGGAGGGAGAGGCATATCTTCTCGGCAAGAGTGTTCGCAAGGAGACTGCGGCCGTCAAGGAGCTGATTGCGGTTTCTCCACAGGAGACCGCGATTGCCGCGGGTCTTTCGGTGCGTGAAAATCTGGAGATGATCTGCGGGATCTACGGCTTTTGCAAGGAAAAAGCCGAGGAAAAGATCAGGACGTTGACGGAGCTTCTCGGACTTGATCGTGTGATCGGAAGACGGGCGGGAAAACTCTCCGGCGGATGGCAACGGAGGCTCAGCATCGCCATGGCGCTGATCAGCGAGCCCAAAATTCTCTTTCTGGATGAGCCCACGCTGGGACTTGACGTGATCGCCAGGAGCGAGCTTTGGGATCTGATCCGATCGCTCAAGGGCAGCGTCACCATGGTTCTCACCACGCATTATATGGAGGAAGCCGAGGCGCTCTCCGACCGCATCGCCATCATGAAGGAGGGCAGACTTCTCGTGTGCGACACCCCCGACGCCATCAAGGCGCAGACGGGTGAGGGTAGCATCGAGAAGGCGTTTATTCAGATCGTGAGGGGGACGGAAAAATGAGAATGATGAGCTTTGCAAAACGAAATTTTAAGGAAATCGTACGCGATCCCCTGAATCTCGCCTTTTTGTTCGGCTTTCCCATCGTGCTGCTGCTTTTGTTGAGTGCCATTCAAGCGAATATTCCGGTCAGTCTGTTTGAGATCGAGCAGCTGTCGCCCGGAATTGCGGTGTTCGGACTTGCGTTTATGACGCTCTTTTCGGCAACCCTCATCGCAAAGGACCGACAGAGCAGTCTGATGCAACGTCTTTACACGACACCGATGACGCCATTGGATTTTATCCTCGGATACACGCTCCCGCTGCTCCCCATCGCGCTGGCAGAGGGCGTTGCCTGCTATCTGTTTGCGGTGATCCTGGGGCTTGAGGTGAGTGTGAAGATTCTGCTTTCCATTCTTTTGATGCTGCCCGTCGCACTGCTTTATATCGGGATCGGACTCTTGTGCGGAAGCATTCTCAACGACAAGCAGGTCGGTGGCATCTGCGGAGCCGCTTTGACCAACCTTTCGGCATGGCTTTCGGGCATCTGGTTTGACCTCGAGCTTGTGGGAGGTGCCTTCCAAAGAATCGCCTATCTGCTTCCGTTCGTGCATGCCGTGGAAATGGAGCGTGCCGTGATTGCGGGAAATTTTGCACAGATCCTTCCGCATCTGTGGTGGGTGGTCGGCTATGCAGCCGTCGCTCTTGCCGTGGCGGTGGTTCTGTTTCTGAGACAAATGAAAAAATGATGAAGGGGGAAGCTTGATATGAAGCTGTTGCTTGGAGCAGCCGTCAAATTTATCGCAGGACTCCTGCTTGTCGGTGCGCTGCTGTTTCTTCCCGCCGGAGGGTTTCTTTATCCGAATGCATGGCTCTTTTTGGGATTGCTGTTTCTTCCCATGCTTTTGCTGGGCATCGTTTTGTTTTTCAAGGCTCCCGCCCTGCTGAAAAAGCGTCTGAACGCGAAGGAAACGCAAGGGGCGCAAAAGGGCGTGGTGGCGATTTCGGCGCTTCTGTTTTTCGCCGGATTTGTGGTTGCGGGGCTGGATTTTCGCTTCGGTTGGTCACACGTGCCGGTTTGGGCGGTGATCGTCGCGTCGGTGGTCCTTCTGATCTCTTATGTGCTTTATGCCGAGGTGATGCGGGAAAATGCCTATCTTTCGAGAACGGTTGAGGTGCAAGAGAATCAACGGGTGGTGGATACGGGGCTTTACGGCATCGTCCGTCATCCGATGTATGCCGCAACGGTATGGCTTTTTCTTGCCATTCCCATTGTGCTGGGGTCTTGGTGGTCTCTCGTTTGCTTTTTGCCGTACCTTCCCGTGATCGTTGTGCGGATCTGCAACGAGGAAAAGCTCTTGACGGCGGAGCTTTCGGGCTATGCCGACTACAAAAAACGCGTCAGATACCGATTGATCCCCTTCGTTTGGTGATTCAAAAAGGGCAGCCTCAAGCTTGTGCTTGAGGCTGCCTCTGTTTCTTTAGAAATGCAGAACCGCGGAAGCGATCGAAAAATAGATGATGAGCACCACGGTGTCGACGATGGTCGTGATGAAGGGACTCGCCATGACGGCGGGGTCCAGTCCGATGCGCTTGGCACCGATGGGGAGCAGTGTTCCGACGGTTTTTGCAACGACGATGGCGGAAAATACGGTGGCGCAGATGACCGCGGCAACGAGCAGATTGTTTTGCCGTGTGCCGTTTTCCAGAACCGTATACATCTGAAAGCGGAAATCGATCACCATGACCTTGATGAAAGCCGCGACGGCGAGCGTCAGACCGCAGATCGCCGAGATGCGAAGCTCCTTCCAGAGCACGCGAAGAACGTCACGCAGCTCAATCTCTCCAAGCGAAAGACCGCGGATGATGGTGACCGAGGATTGACCGCCCGCGTTTCCTCCGGTATCCATCAGCATGGGGAAAAACACGGTGAGGATGGCGTAAGTGCCGATCGCCGCCTCGTAATGCGAGATGATGGCACCGGTGAAGGTTGCTGAGATCATCAAAAGCAAAAGCCAGGGGATACGCTTTTTGTAGGTTTCCCAGACTCCGGTACGCATATAGGGCTTGTCACTCGGCAAAATTGCCGCCATTTTTTCGATGTCCTCGGTGACCTCGGTTTCCAGGACGTCGAGCGCGTCGTCGACGGTCACAAGACCAACCAGACGCTTTTCGCGGTCGACGATCGGAAGTGCAAGGATGCCGTAGTGCGAGACCATGTTTGCAACGGTTTCTCGGTCGTCGTAGGTGTAGCCGAAGATCACGTTTTCGTTCATGATGTCGCCGATCCTGGCCTCCGGATCTGCAAAGAGAAGAGATTTGAGCGGAACGACACCGGTCAGGATGCGCGAGGAATCGGTCACGTAGGCAACGTAGACCGTTTCCTTGTCCAGACCGTGCTTTCGGATGTGCGCGACGGCCTGCTGGCAGGTCATTTCGGCCTTGAGGTCGATGAACTCGCTGGTCATGACGCTTCCCGCGCTGTCCTCGGGATAGGCTAAGAAACGGTTGATCTCGGCACGTGTTTCGGGCGTTGCGCTTTGCATGATGCGCTTGACGATGCTCGCCGGCATTTCCTCCAGCATATCGACCGCGTCATCCACGAACAGGTCGTCCAGCATGAGTCCGATCTCTCGGTCGGTCATGCCTTGGATGATGATCGTTTGCTGCTCGGGCTCAAGCTCGGCAAAGATCTCGGCGGCAACGTCCTTTTTGAGCAGACGGAAGACCATCGGCAGCCGCGTGTTCGGCAGCTCTGCCAAAAACTCGGCGGCGTCGACGGGGTTCCACTCGTTGAAGGCACGGATGAAGGCGGGATATTTTTTGGCATCCAGAAGCTCGGTCAGCTCCAAGGCCTCTTGCTGTTTCAGCTCATTCATGGGGAGCACCTCCGTTTTTTTACGTTTCAAACGGGCATCGGAAGCTGGCGGAGGCAATTACGGGCGCAATTGCCTCTCGTTCCGTTTCTTATGGCTCGGTTGTTGTTTATTTGGAGCGCTGATCCAGCGTTTCCTGGTAGCGCTTGACCTTTGCCTTTGCTGTGGCAAGATCGGTGGCAGAGAGCATATAATAGAACTTGATCTTGGGCTCGGTACCCGAGGGACGTGCGACGATGACGTCACCGTTCTTCAGGCGGTAATACAGCACGTTTGCGCGAGGCAGTCCCGTGGGAGTGACGGTTCCGTTTTCGGTGAAGGTCTCCTTGAGATAGTCTCCGACCAGAGCCACCGGCTCACCGCCGAATTCAGTGGGCGGATCGTTGCGAAGACCGTCCATCAGCGCCGCCATACGCGCGGCACCGTCAAGTCCCTCCATATAGATCTCGACGTTGGTTTCATAGCAGAAGCCGTATCTTTGGAAGAGTGCTTCGAGCGCGTCGGAAAGCGTCATGCCCTTGGCGCGGTAGAAGGCGGTCATTTCGCAGATCAGCATCGAAGCGACCACGGCGTCCTTATCGCGGGCGTAGGTGCCCTTGAGGTAGCCGTAGCTCTCCTCAAAGCCAAAGAGGAAGGAGCCGTCGCCGGTCTTTTCATAGTTCTTGATGACCTCACCGATGAACTTGAAGCCGGTCAGCACGTTGTGCATCTTGACGTGATTCTCGGCGCAGATCTTGGCGGAAAGCTCGCTGGTGACGATGCTCTTGACGGCATAAGGATTGGGAGGCATCGTGCCGGTCTGGTTGTAGGCGGTGATGATATAATCGATCAGCAACGCACCCATCTGATTTCCCGTGATGGTGGTGAAGGAGCCGTCGGGGGTACGCGTCATGACACCCACGCGATCGGCATCGGGGTCGGTGGCGATCACAAGATCCGAGCCCACCTTGTTTGCGATCTCGATTCCGAGCCGGAAGACCTCGGGATATTCGGGATTCGGCTTTGCAACCGTGGGGAAGCTTCCGTCGATCACCATCTGCTCGTCAACCGTATAAAGCTTCTTGAGCCCCATGCGGCGCATGATCTCGGGAACCATGCGGTGACCTGCACCGTGAAGCGGGGTGTAGACGATCGAAAGCTCGTCAGCCACGGCACGGACCGCATTGGGATTGACTGCCTGCGCCGCTACGTTGGCAAGATATTTTTCATCGATCTCCTTGCCGATCATGGTGACCATGCCGCTGTTCAGTGCATCCGTGAGCGAGATCTTTTTGACGTCACGGAAAATATCCAATGCGTTGATCTCGGCGGAAACGGTATCGGCATGCTCGGGGGGAAGCTGGGCGCCGTCCTCCCAATATGCCTTGTAGCCGTTGTATTGCTTGGGATTGTGCGATGCGGTGATGTTGATGCCCGCCACGCAGTGCAATTCACGCAGGGCAAAGGAGAGCTCGGGGGTGGGACGAAGGTCATCGAAGAGATAGGCACGGATGCCGTTTGCGGCAAGCACGCAAGCGGCGGTTTCGGCAAAGAGGGCGGAGTTGATGCGGGAGTCGTAGGCGATCGCGACACCGTCCTCGGCTCTGCCTTCCTTGAGAATGAGGTTGGCAAGGCCCTGCGTCGCGTGTGCGACGGTGTGATGGTTCATCGCGTTCATGCCGGTTTTCATCGTACCGCGCAAGCCCGCCGTTCCGAACGAGAGTCCGGAAGTGAAGCGAAACTCGATTTCGTCCTGATCGTCCTTGATGGCAGCAAGCTCTGCCTTTTCCTCTGCGGACAGGCAGTCGGATTGCATCCATTTTTCGTAGTTTTCAAGATAGTTGCTCATAAAATCGTCTCCTTTGCAAGTGATATGAATTATGATACGTTATTTCTTTGCAAGATATTCTTGCAGGGCGCGGGATAATTGATCGGGGCAAGAGGTGGTTTTGAAGCCGCAACGGATTCCCGAAAGCCGCTCGATCGCATCCTCAACGCGCATTCCGCGCACGAGTGCCGCGACTCCCTGCGTGTTTCCGGAGCAGCCGCCGTGGAATCTGACCGATTGGATGATCCCGTTTTCCACCTCGACATCAATGGCGCGCGAGCAAACGCCGCGGGTCTGATACTGAAAAGCGTCCATGATTTAATTTCCTTTCTGTTGGGGATCGGTGATGTGAAAATAGATACCCACACGGTCACACTGAGCAGCCTCCATGGCAAGATAAAGCAGGAACGAGGCGAGGTCGCCGTTTGCAACCTGCAATACGATGTGCGCGATGGGATAGGCGGCATCCTCTGTCTGTCGCAGGCGGGAGTCGAAGCGGCAGAGCGTCAGTCCGCAGCAGGACGCCGCGCTCAACAGAGCGGCAACACCCGGCGACTGTGACAGGGGTGCGGTGAATTCAAAGAAAAGCTCCTTGGCGTCAAAGGACGCGGGAGGGAGGATGCTGCGTCGCAGAAGCGCAAAGCGTGTAACGCGGGTGGCATCTGCAGTGGGAACGTCACAGGTCGCGGCGATCTTCAGGTCGTAGCGATCGATCAAACGCGCGAAGCTGTTCAGCGTGCCCTCGGCAGAGCTTTCGAGTGGGAGGATGCAGTATTCACAGTTGCCGTGAGAGACCTCCTCGCAGACGGCGGAGAAGCTGTGTGTGTAGACCGCGCGCGCCGAGGAAATGTGACTTGAGAAGCAAAGATAGGCATTGTCGGCATAGCTGTTGCGCTGATAGATCACACGTCCCAGTGCGGCATCCGAAAGCAGATCCGGATCGGGAAAAAAGAGTGTGGGAAGCAGGGCCTTTTCGTTTTCCAGCTGACGGCGGATCTCACGGCAGAGCACAACGCTTTTCCAGACCGATTGAAGCTCGCTTGCCTTTTGGAGCATCTCCGCGTTTTGCGGCAATGCGGCAAAGGAGAACTGCGGCGGACGGTGATCGGGAAGCGAGGCGATGAAATCGGGAGAATGACTGCCATCCGCCACGATCTGCGCCGCCTGCTCACACAAATGCGCTGTTTCCTGCTCACACGCCACGCTCATCCGCTCGGCGGTCTCCCGCAGATTGGCGGAGATGACGTCCTCGGGAGAATAGGATCGAAAATCCTCCATGTCAGATCAGGTCGAGAACCGAATAGCTGTCGGCAAGGAATTTTTGTAATTCCTCGGCAGTCAGCTTTCTTTGGGAAAGAAGTGCCAATTCAAAGAGATAGGTTGCGGTCTTTTCGCGCTTTTCCTCATCCATCTCACCCAGCCTTGCGATCAGAGGTGATGCGGTGTTCACCGTCAGCGTTGCGTCGGTGGGATAGGAGGAGATTCCCATATTCATTCCGCTCATCGCGTACATCTTCATCATTTCCTCCATGCGGCGCGATTCCTCGGAGATGGTCAGCAGAACGGGGACCGATGCGTCCTTCAGGGCGGTGAAGCTGACCTTCAGCTTGTCGTTGCCCGAGACCTTGACGAAAAGCTCCGAGAGGTTCTTGTCCTCGGCGGCCGCCTCGTCGCTCTTGAGTGCGCCCGCAACGTCGGCGTCGATGCG
>JAZSJS010000140.1:0-10087 GCA_045534435.1 Eubacteriales bacterium | reverse complement strand
GACTACGTACGCCCATTTTGCGTTTTCAAAGCAAATGGGTTGGGTTTCCTCAACGATTTTGTAGGGGACAATGCCTTTAGCATCGCAAATCTCTTTGCACTCGTCGATAGAGTGAATGCCGTATTCCTTCAAAGCGGCGAGGATCTTCGCCTCGCGTCTTTCGTAACCTTCAAATTTTGCCATGATACATTCCCTCCTTTATTACTCTTTACGGGGGTCAATGTACTTTACAGCATCATTGTATCTTCCGTATGTGCCTTTAGCCTTCTCATATGCCTCGTTGGGCTCCATGCCCTTCTTAATGAAGTCGGTCATCTTGCCAAGAGATACGAACTCGTAGCCGATCACCTCGTTGTTCTCGTCAAGAGCCATGCGCGTGCAGTAGCCCTCGGTCATTTCGAGGTAGCGGACGCCCTTTGCCTTGGTGCCGTACATGGTACCAACCATCGATCTCTCACCCTTGCCGAGGTCCTCCATGCCGGCGCCGATGACGAGACCGCCCTCGGAGAACGCGGACTGGCTGCGGCCGTAGACGATCTGCAGGAACAGTTCTCTCATTGCGGTGTTGATCGCATCGCAAACGAGGTCGGTGTTCAGTGCCTCAAGAAGCGTCTTGCCGGGCAGGATCTCTGCTGCCATTGCTGCGGAGTGGGTCATGCCCGAGCAGCCGATGGTCTCAACCAGAGCCTCCTCGATGATGCCGTTCTTGACGTTCAAGGACAGCTTGCAGGCGCCCTGCTGCGGTGCGCACCAGCCTGCACCGTGGGTGTATGCGGAAATGTCGGTGATCTGCTTTGCCTGGATCCACTTGCCTTCCTCGGGCAGGGGAGCAGGTCCGTGGTCGCAGCCCTTCTTCACAACGCACTGGTTCTGAACTTCAGTGCTCATTGCGTAAGGGCAGTTGCTTACGTTGCTCATTGTTTTATCTCCTTTTTATTGATTTACAGTGATTTATTGTACGCAGCTCCGGATCAGAGGAGCGATGGCGTTGAAGTAATGCTCGGCGATGAATTTTGCGCCGTTTGCGTTGGGATGCACGCCGTCGGGCGAGAAATACTTCGGCTCGGGCTGTGTTTTGAGCGCCTCGGCAAAGTGCTCGTGCAGCGGAACGAATGCGTCTGCATATTCCTCTGCAATGCGGCGGAGAACGGGCTGGATCTCGTCAAGCTCGGGTCTCCAATGCTCGTTGACCTCGCTGTCCAACAGATAGGGCGTGAGCACCAGGATCTTTGCATGCGTGCGCTCTCTGAGGGATTTCAGGATGGCGCGGAAGTTTGCCTCGATCTGCTCGACGGAGGTCTGGATGCTCTTGGACCTGCTGTAACGCGCCCAAACGTCGTTGACACCGATGAGAACCGACACGATGTCGGGTTCAAGTGTGATGGCGTCGGTATAAAGGCGGTCGAAGAGCTGATCGGTACGGTTGCCGCCGATTCCCTGATTGATGAACTCAAATTCAATCTCGGGGAATGCATTTCGGATCATTTCTGCGGCGTGCAGGGGATAGCTCGTTCCCATGTGATAGTAGTTGCGATAATCTCTGCCGCCGTCGGTAATGCTGTCACCCTGAAACAGGATTCTCATGGATGAAACCTCCTTGCGTTTTTAGCAGCCAAGCTGCTTCAAAATCGGTGAAACCGCCTCGGCATAAAGCTTGCCGATGAAGGCAGCACCGTTGGCGTTGGGGTGTACACCGTCTCCGGAATAATATTTCGGCTCGGGTTGGGTCTTGAGCGCCTCGGAGAAATGCTTGTCCAGCGGGATGTAGACGTCTGCAAATTCGTCCGCGAGTCCGCGGATGATGGGCAGTATCGCGTCGAGCTCGGGCCTCCAGGATTCCTTTTCCTCATTGTCGAGCAGGAAAGGGGCAAGCATGACGATCTTGGCATCGGTCTCGCTTTTCAGTCGCTCGAGAATCGCGCGGTAGTTTGCCTCAACCTGACGGTTGGTGGTCTTGATGGGGCATTTTGCATCGTGGCGGTGCCAGATGTCGTTGATGCCGATCAGGATCGAGATCACGTCGGGATGCAACGCGATGGCGTCGGGATAAAGACGGTCGAATAGCTGATCGGTGCGGTTTCCGCTGATGCCCTGATTGATGAACTCAATGTCCGCGCCGGGAAAGGCTTCTCGGATCAGAGCCGATGCGTATTTGGGATATCCGTTTCCCATGTTGTAATAATTGCGGAAATCTCTTCCCGCGTCGGTGATACTATCACCCTGAAAAAGAATTCTCATTCTGGACTTCCTCCCGGGGAAAGATCAGAGAATGACCTCGCCGTAAACCTCACCGAATGCGCAAGCAGCGTTGCACTCATCGGTGTCGATGTGCATCGCAAGTGCAAAGTTGGGATGTACGCGGCAAACAACGTCGTCAAAGATCGTGGTGCGCTCTGCGTTTGCGATCTTGACCTTCACGATCTGCTTGTCTGCGATTCCGAATGCCTCGGCATCTGCGGGAGTCATGTGAATGTGTCTCTTTGCGACGATCACGCCCTCTTCAATGGAGATCTCGCCTGCAGGACCGACCATCTTGATGCCGGGAGTGCCCGCAACGTCGCCGCTCTCGCGAACGGGAACAGCCTTCAGACCGAGCGCGCGTGCGTCGGAGAAGGAAAGCTCTACCTGATTTGCCTTGCGCGTGGGTCCGAGCACGCTGACTGCCAGCGAGCCCTTCGGGCCGACGAGGGTAATCTTTTCGTTGCCTGCCGCATACTGACCGGGCTGGCTCAAATCCTTTTTCACGGTGAGCGTTGCGCCTTCGCCGTAAAGTGCCTTCACTGCATCCTCGGTCAGATGAATGTGTCTGGCAGAGGTTTCGACCAAAACTTTGTTTTCCATAGCTGAGAAACCCTTTCTTTTGTGTGATGAAATTTTAAGAAAAAGCACGAGAAAAGCAAAATTTTCTCATTCGTTAATATTATAACATTTTTTTTCACAATTGTAAAGTCTGTTTTTTCACATTTCCAATCACATATCAAAAATTTTTTTGGTAATAATAAATAATATAGTTTGTTTTAGAGAAGGCGGTGGACTCGGTATGGGAAACACACGAAACGAGGTCAAGAAAAACGAAGAGGAAGCAAGACGGCTGCTTCTGGAAAACATCTCGGAGGGAGGCGGCACGGTGGCCGGAAATCGCCGCGAACGCTTTCAATGCATTCCGATCATCGGGCAGATCGAGGGGCATTATGTGTTGCCCGAGGGGCAGAAAGCGACGAAATATGAGCAGATCATCCCACTGTTGGTGGAGATCGAGGAGGACGACGAGATCGACGGCTTGCTTCTGATCCTGAATACGATGGGAGGAGACGTTGAGGCAGGGCTGGCGCTCGCCGAAATGGTGGCTTCGATGAAAAAGCCGACGGTTTCCCTGGTGTTGGGCGGCGGACATTCGATCGGCGTACCTCTTGCCACGGCGGCAAGACATTCTCTCATCGTTCCCAGCGCCACGATGACGATCCACCCCGTGCGGATCAGCGGTATGGTGGTGGGAGTGCCGCAGTCCTTTCGCTATATGAGTGAGATGCAGAAGCGGATCGTCAATTTCATCTGTGCGCACTCGCATGCCAACCCCGACACCGTCAACGAGCTGATGATGCGTCCCGATCAGATCGCCACCGACTGCGGATCGATCATCGAGGGGCGCGAGGCGGTGCGCTACGGCATTATCGACGAGGTGGGCGGTGTTGACCGCGCGCTTGCCGTCTTGCGCCAAATGGCAGCCAAACCCAAAGCAAAAACGAATAAAAACAAGAATAAGAACTAATCTTATTCTATATTTTTGGAGTTATTAAAAAAAGGAAAGCCTTTTATGGCAAGATTTTTGGATCAAAAGCAAGAGCCCCCGCGAAAGGCGGGGGCAACATGTTATTTCTTTTCGATGGGGAGCCAAAGCTCAATATAGCGAGAGTTGTTTACTGTTGCATCTCCCCGCTTAAAGGGCCAATGGACGACTGCGACCTCGGGGGCATCTGCCAGCTCATATCCGGAGGGTGGGAGCCATTCATTGACCGCCTGCTTTCTTATATCTTCTTGCAAATTAACGGGATATTTTGTACGCTTGGTTTCGCAAACAAGATATTTTCTTGCCGGAAGAATGATTTTTTCAAATCTCTTGGCGTCCTCACCGAGCTCTTTGTCCAACTCGTCTGCGCCGAAGGGATTCAGAATTCCGGCTATATAATAATCATATCCATCGTCCGCAAAATTGGTCATAATATTGTAGGATGTCTCAAGATCTCTTGTAAGTCCCTTCAAAGCATACTGATTGAATCGGGTTTGCATATAAAATTCATGTTCTTGATCCAGCCTGTTTGCGGGTGTACCCGAAAAACGGCGTTTAAAGCCCACCAAAACAATTCTCGGCTTTTCTTCAATTCTGTAATTCATCGTGTTACCTCCTTCCAATGAAATTTTGATTGACAGGCGAGAAAATGATTTGAGCATTTTGCCGTCTGCGCGCGCTTGCGACGGAGTAATACCGTGGAATTTTTGAAATGCTTTGGCAAAGCTATCGGGGCTGTCATAACCGTATTTCAGAGCAATATCGATGACCTTTTCTTTGCCGCCGGCAAGCTCTGCGCCTGCTAACGACAGACGGCGCAAGCGAATATATTCTCCAAGCGTGTATCCGCACAGAATACTGAATATTCTTTGAAAATGATAGCTTGAAGAAAAGCCCTCTGCAGCGACCTTTTCGTAATCGATTTCTTCGGTCAAATTCGCCTCGATATAATCAATCGCTTTTTGCATTCCGGCGATCCAATCCATTCTTCATCCCTCCTGTCTGCCTATATTTTATCAGAATGAGTTTTCAAAATCCCGACATTCCGTGCGAAGATGTGTCGGATGTATTATATCATAAAGATAAGCAACGCTTGTCGTGCCCGCAGGGCTTTTATTATATCATATTTCGGTGTGTGCGTCAATATCAAAACATTTTGCTATCGGCACTCAAAACGTCGGAAAAGATTGTTGGAATTGGATTTGTTTGATTTTCAAATTTTGATTTGTCGAACCGTTTGCACAGATTTTGTGAGCCCTCCTCCGGGAGGAGGGACGCACCGCTTGCGTTGCAGGGAGGCGCCCGCGAAAGGAAGCTTTTTCGTTGATATAGAACGAGCGATAATCCTTTATCCCACAGGCTCCCTCAGTCACCTTCGGTGCCAGCTCCCTCTTGGAGGGCGCCTTCACCAAGACCACGCCATACCCCGACAAATTCCAATTTCGCGCCCCCTTTCCGTGGGCAAAGCAAAAATAAAAAAGCTATTTGGGGCAGTGGTCCCCAAATAGCCAAGGGAGTGATTGCTCATTCGGAGCGGTCAAACACGGTTTCGATGACCTTGCGAGAGCCGACGGGGGAGTAGTCCCAACGCGAAAGATGCGAGACGGCTTCGGTGTTGACGTAGTAGCGCAGGTGCTGGGAGGGGGGATCGCTGCAGTAGGTGTCGATGAGGAGAAGCTTGATCTTCATGCGGGATGGCACGATGCTTTTGATGTAGACGGCGGCGCTTTTGCCGATCCGTGCGCGCAGATCGTCGGCTGTGCCGTCGCGCGGCTCCGCGAGTCCCGCCAGATTGGGAGTGAGCTCGACGAACACGCCGTAGCTTTCCACGCTTCGGATGATGCCCGAGACCGTCTGCCCAACCTCAAAGGCGGCGGCATTTTCCTCCCACGTGCCAAGCAGCTCGCGCAAGGAGACGTAGATCCTTCCCGTATCCCGATCAATGCTTTTGATCACGACGGGCAGCTCCATGCCGCAGCGCAGACGGTCGCGCGGATGGGAAATGCGCGAGACCGAAATACAGTCGACCGAAAGCAGCGAGGAGATTCCGCAGCCGATGTCCAAAAAGGCTCCAAACGGCTCCAGATGTGTCACCTTTGCGCGAAGAATATCTCCGGCGCGGCAGAGAGAAAGTCGGTGACGCATGCATTCCTCCTGCACCGATCGCCGCGAGAGAAGGGCGGTCAGAACTCCGTCGCGCACCTCAATCGCCTTGATATGCGCGACAACGGGCTTTCCCACACGCGTGATGATGGCAATATCCTTGCATTCCTCGCCCTCCCGACAGAAAACGGCTTCCGTGGGCTCGATGATCCCAACGGCACATCCAAGATCGACGTGCAATCTCAGACGGCTGTCGCAAAGCGTGACGATGCCCTCGACTGCCGCGCCGCTGTTCATCGCGCGCTCAAGACCCGCCGGGGAGGCGAGGTAATCTTTGTTTTGAGGGGTGTTCAGAAGCGCCCCTTCGGGTTTGTACATACCGTTCATTTTGATAATGCCTCCGATTTTGAGATTCGTATTTTATAAATTGTATGCAGAGGATGGTGTGAAGGATGCTTTTGGCGCTCAGACCAACAGATATGCCACACCGCCCAGAGACTCTGCCGCGTCCGCAGCGGGCGCATCGGCGAGGTGGTTCATTTGAGAGACCGTGGCGACCGATCTGTGATAGCGCTTGGCAACGCTCCAAAGCGTATCCTCCTTGGCGGGATAGCAGACGGTGTAGACGGCTCCGCGTGAGGCCAGCGTTTCTCCGAAGCTAGCTTCACTCAGCATCCGACAGCGATTTTCACCGCGCAGAGACAGGCTGACGGCAAGCTCTGCGTCGAGTCCGATCCGTTCGCCGTCGATGCGTGCGCGGCAGGAGATCGGATCCACCGTGGCTTCGAAATCGGTGATGGGACGGTCGCATCCGTCGGTCTCATAGCGGAAGGGGATCTCAAATTCCTGCGCAACCGTGTCCTCGGCATCGCAAAGAATGACCGATACTCGGCAGCGGCCGATCAAAAAGGATTTCCCGTGATCGCTTTCCAAGGAGGTGACCGTTGGAGTGAGCGCGACGTCGGCAACGCTCATACCGGCGCGGATTCCAACCTCCTCCAAGGGGAGGGCAGTGTTGAGAGAAAAGTTCCCGTTGAGGCATTTGATCGCGTGGGGAAGGACGGCATCCGTGTAGGTGGCTTCACATTCCGCAGCGGTGGAATAAATATCCCGTGTGAAGGAAAAGCTTTCGTTTCGCTGTGCGCGTGTGCGCAGACGGAGCTCGACCTCGCAAAGAATGCGACCCTCCTCCACGGTGATCTGCAGCTGCGAGCAAACGCCGAAGGCACAGGCATCGCAGTTGACCTCGGCGCCGTCGGTCACGACGGATTGCGAGAAGGGGATCCTTCGCAGAAGCGCGGAGGGAGCAGAGGAGGAGCCTTCCTGGGCGCAAAGCAGCTTTAAGCATACCTCCCCGCGGCAATTGACGACACCGCTGCCCGCGACGGCTTCGGTGACGAATACCTGACCCTCTGCAGAGATCACGCGGATGTCACCGCTTTGCACGTCGCAAAGGATCTCGTCTCCGAGTTGCAAGGGCTCACCCGTGCCGACGAACACGCGCGCCGATTCCATATTGCCGCAAAGCCGTTGCAGGGATGCGGGATCACCGCCAATGAGCGTTTCCTCGATCAGTCTCGTCCCGTAAAGTCGAACGTGTGAGCGCAAACGGCATTTGACAGAAAACTTGCGGGGAGCAACCACGCGCCCCGTGACCGTGTCGGGCAGGATCTCGGCGTCGCAGACCACACCCTCGTTCAAGTCAATGTCCGAAGCAACCTCGATGGGGAGCGTGAACTGATATTCTCCGGTCTCGGTGGCACAGTAAAGCGCGCCGTCGTTGCCCGCGTAGAGGATAGCATAGTCCACGGTTCCCGAAAATTCGGCGTTGCCGGCTCCGATGTATTTATCGGGAGGGGATACCGTCGCGCGAACGCGCAACAGACGCTTGATCTCGGGCTGATAATCGGGAAGGGTGAAATCGGCAGAGAGGTCGGTGACGTTGCGGCGGTCACAAATTTCCGCCTGTACACGCAAGCTGTGCTTGCCTTCTTTTGAATAGTTGTCCATATCTTTCGCTCCTTTGTCCTGAAATATGGTACATTCTATGCCGTGGGGCGGGGGAATATGACACGCGTTTGCGGGAAAGGAGAAACGCGCTCATCCGCAAATGTCTCCTTGTCCGGGAACTCAAATTTTGAGGCTTCATAAAAGCGCTGTTATCGAAGCTCTACGCAACGTGGAAGCTTATCAACCGTGGGTTGCAGATATTCTACGGAATGACTATTGAAATCACGAAAAAAATATGGTATAATGAAATTGACCGATCCACCGTCACGCGATTGCGGCGGAGCCGCGGTGAAATCGGTCAAACCATAGCGCTTTTTCGCTTGCTCGGAGTTGTGTTGGCATTGGATCATAAAACGATACGGAGGTGTTTATGAAAAAACTGATTTGTCTGTTGAGCGCGACGTTGATTCTGTTCTGCGGATGTTCGCGGAATCCTGACCTCGAGGCCAAATTTGAAGTCAAAGAAAACGGAATTTTGGTGAATGAAGAGGGAATCGAATATACGCACCTCGCCAATGAAGGCTTTTTGTATTATCTGGGCGAATTGGAATTCATCGGCGGTGTCAAGGGGGAGCGGAAATACATGTATCATCTGGGGGGAAAATTTCAAACCGGGATCTTTCGGATCAAAACCGGTGAGACCGACAACGTGTTGGTCAGATGTTTGCCCGACAGCGAGTGGTGTTCCATTTACCGCAAGGCGTCGTTGGAGCCGTTTGATTTTTCCGTGGACAGATGTGTGCGGCTGGAGTTTGTTTCGGGATCCTGGGATCTGGATGCAGATGCCGTTCACGTTGACTGCCAGAAGGGCTTGACCGATCCGTTTGAAATGGAGGCCTTTCTTTCGGACGTGCGTTCTCAGAAAAGTCCGCAAGAGGCAGGTCTGTACGATCTGATTCGAACAGAAAACGGAATGTTGGAGAATTGTTATACGTACGGTGTGATCTACGGCTTTTTTGAGGAAGAGCCCAATTTGGTCATCATCATGACGGTTTGGTCCTACAACGATCAGGCATATTCGATTGAAATCGAGGGCGAGGATTATGTTTTGCCTGCGTATTGGCTGCAGGAGCTTCAAGCCGAGGGCTGCGGACAAACAAGCGCAAAAGGATCGGTGTCGATCATCAAATGAAGGAATTTTTTGACAGGAGGAACAGAGCATGGCAAAGAAAGAGAGATTTGAGAAGGTCTATTCACAAGGTGCTTTGAGCGCGTTTGAGATCTGGGTGGACAGAGAAACGGGTGTGAATTACATATTCCACCAAAGCGGCTACGCGGGCGGTATGACTCCGCTTTTGGACAAGGATGGCAAGCCCGTGATCACGCCGATCGGTGGCTGAGGCTTTTATGAGAACGTGCATCAGATGTGAGTGCAAGATGGTGGAAGATCTGCACTTGGTTGCGTCCGGCGGCGGATATGAGATCGACGTCAGGGAAAAGGGCTTTTTCAAAACCTCTTTGGGACGCTTGAAGTGTGCGGTGTGCCCCGAATGCGGCTACGTCGAGAGCTATCTGGAGAGCACCGAAAAATTGAAAAAGGCAAAAAGCCAATCCGAGGACTGACCGCAAAATCGGCAAAAAAGGCTCCCGTTGCAGCGTTTGTGCAACGGGAGCCTTTGGTTGTTTTTCGGAGGATGGCTTTTTCCACAAAAAATATCTTCGATCAATCGTGGGGCAGCTTGAGTGTTTCACCCGGAGCGATGCTGTAAAGCTCGCGGCGGAAGGTGAAGAAAAGGGTGTGGAGCGTGGGGTTTTGCACCAGCGTCATGTCGGCGGTGAAGATCAGCTTGCGGAAGGCTTCGACGTAGCTGTAAAGCTCGTCGTTGGTGGCGTACCAGACGTCGTCTCTGCCCCCCATTTTTTCGGCAAAGCGCTCGATGACGTCCCAATTGTTGTTGTCCTTGAATTCGTAGGAATGCCCCCAGAGATAGAAGAGCTTGGGATTGCCTTCGATGCTGATCCGCTTTTCCAGGAAAGTCTCTGCCAGCTCGAAAAGACGGGGATTGTTGTGATGACAGGTGGCGGGCATACGCAGCCAATCGGTGGGAACGTCAAATTTTTCGGTGGATACCGTCGTGCGTGCGTAGGTCACACCGCAGACCTTGAGTGCCTCCACGACCTCGTCGGTGCAGGCAACCTTACCGAAGGGATATGCCATGCCGCGCACGAGCTTGCCGAACTGCTCCT
>JAZSJS010000152.1:0-27068 GCA_045534435.1 Eubacteriales bacterium | reverse complement strand
ATTGTCTTCCTAAGACCGCTTGGCCTCCGACTTGCTATGCCTGTGTCAAGTCTCCCAAGTGCAGCAACGCGGTCACCGTGGGCGAGCGGATGTTGGAAAATCGCTTCTACCGCCTGACCTTTGATGCGGATATGCTCCTCTCCTCGATCTACGACAAGCGCGCCGAGCGCGAGGTTTTGCAAGAAGGCAAGCGAGGCAACGAGATTCGTATTTACGCCGATTTCCCATCAAAAAGCGAGGCGTGGGATTGGACCGAGGCAGAGACGGAGAGCAGCTACATGGTGCTGACCGATCTGCAGAGCAGCACGCCCGTGCAGGACGGCGCACGGGCGGGCATCCGTATCGAAAGACGTCACATGGATTCCACGGTCACGCAAACGGTCTGGCTTTACGACGACATCGACCGCATTGATTTTGACATCGACGTGAATTGGAAGCAGAGGCATCAAATGGTGAAGGCGGCGTTTCCGGTGGACGTGAACTCCGACCGCGCGACCTATGAGATCCAATATGGAAGTGTCGAGCGCCCCACGCACAAAAACACGCCTTGGGATGCGATGAAATTTGAGGTCTGTGCGCACAAATTTGCCGATCTGTCCGAGGGGAATTACGGCGTGGCACTGCTCAACGATTGCAAATACGGACACGATATCCACGACGGCGAGATGGTGCTTTCTTTGTTGCGCTCGACTACCTATCCCGATCCCAATGCCGATCTGGGCAGAATGCAGTGTACCTATGCGCTGGTGCCGCACGTGGGTGCGGTGGATCTGCCGCGCATCTCTGCCATGGCATACGCCCTGAACAATCCCATGCAAGCGCTTCCCGCGAGCGGCGAGCGCTCGCTCCTGCCCACGGCTTATTCTGTCATTCAGAGTGACAAAGAGAATGTGGTCTGCGAGGTCGTCAAGGAGGCAGAGGACGGTGAGGATACGGTGATACGCTTGTATGAAAACAGCAACAGCAAGACGCGCGCCACGCTGACCTTTGGCTTTGATGTGGAAAGCGTGACGCTTTGCGATATGATGGAGAATGAGCTGGGGGTTCTGGAGGTTTTTGAGAACGCTGTGACACTGACCTTCGGCGCGTTTGAGATCCACACGCTGAAGGTGAAGGTCAAATAAATCCCCGTAAGCAAAAAATATTTTGATATCAAAAGAAAGAGGTAATATGATGTGGTATTCCAATAATTACCGACGCCATCTCGTCGATATGCACGTTGCCGATTGGGATGATCGGTTTCTGTCGCAATTTTCTTATGAAACCTTCGTTGAGTATCTCAAGATCGCCAAGGTGACGAATGCGATCATCTATCTGCAATCGCACGCAGGACTGTGCTATTTTCCGACAAAGGTCGGCGTGATGCATAAGGCGTTCGTGGGCAAAGAGGATACGATGCGCAAGCTGTTTGATCTTTGCCATGAGAACGGAATTGCAGTCATGGGTTATTATAGTCTGAACTATAACACGCTGGAGCACGACAGACATCCGGAGTGGAGAATGATCCGCTCCGAGGGCTGCTCGCGCAGAGAGCTCGGAACCGAGAAGGCGGATATGCTCAAGCTGGAATTCATCTCCAAGAAGCACGGCAGATACGGTCTTTGCTGCCCCAACAACATGGAATACCGCGAGTTCGTATATCGCCAGATCGACGAGATGGTGGAGAATTATCCCGACATGGAGGGCTTGTGCTACGATATGCCGTATTGGCCGCACACCTGCCATTGTGAGAAGTGCAAGGAGAGATTTTTGCGCGAGAAGGGATATGAGCTGCCGTTGCTTCCCGCACCCAACACCAAGGAATTCGTGGACGTGCTGGAGGTGAAATACCGTTGGATGGGCGAGTGGATCCAAAGCGTGACAGATCATCACAAAAAGGTTGCGCCCAACATCACGGTCGAGCACAATTTCGCATCGGCTATTTCGGCAAACTCGCGCAACGGATGCGGTGAGGAGGTCGCGTATGCGTGCGATTTTGTTGGCGGAGACCTTTACGGCGGCATGATCAATCACTCCTTGGCGTGCAAGTTCTATCAGAACATCACGCCCAATCCGCCCTTGAACTACGTTTTTTCGCGTTGCAAGCCTGACCTTCGCTCTCACACGCTGACCAAAACGCTGGACGAAATGAAGGTGGAGATCTTCCTGACCGCGGCGCACCACGGTGCTACCCGCGTGATCGATGCGATCGATCCCGTCGGAACGTTGGATGAGCGTGTCTACCGTCGCATCGGTCAGGTGTTTGACCTGCATGAAAAATATGAAAAATACTTTACCGGCGAGATGGTTGAGGACATCGGATTGTATTACAGCATCAAGAGCCGATACAATACCCTGGGCGAGGAGTATGAGAACAAGACTTCCGCAATCGGCGTTTCCGAAAACCTGATCAAGTCTCACGTTCCGTTTGGCGTTACGGGTAATTTCCACCGCTTGAACGGCTACCGCGCGTTGATCCTTCCCATGCTGACCGATTTCGAACGCCACGATTTCGACCGAATCGAGCAGTACGTCCGCGACGGAGGATCGGTCTATATGAGCGGTGCGACCAGCCGGGAGCTTCTGTCAAGACTCGTGGGCGCGACGCTTCACGGACACACCGAGGAGGAGAACGTCTATCTTGCTCCCACGGCGGCGGGAATGGAATATTTCGAGGATTTCAATCCGAAATATCCGCTTCCGTTCACAGGCTTGTCTCCGATCGTGACGAACGACGCCGGTGCAGAGGTGCTTGCAACTCTGACGTTGCCTTATACCGTGCCCAACAATTCCGAATTTTCTTCGATCCATTCCGATCCTCCCGGAATTGCCACCGAGCATCCCGTCGTCATGAGAAGACGCCTCGGAAAGGGCACCGTGATCTGGTCGGCGCTTCCCATCGAGGCGATCCATATCTGCGAATATCAGGAGATCTTCAAAAATTTGCTGTTTTCCATGTGTGACGGCTACGAGCCCTCCTTTGGCGGAAATATCCCCGAGGACGTGGAGGTGACGCTTTACGACACGGGCGACGTATTCACGCTCAATCTTTGCATGATCGCCGAGCGCCCGATCGCGCCTGTTTATCGACCGTTTACGGTGAAGGTGAAAACAGATCGCGTACCGAAATCGGTCAAGTTCCTTCCTGACGAAGAGGAAATTCCGTTTACTTACGAGGACGGATATGCCGTTTTTCAGACCCGTCCGCTCCACGTTTTTGATATGTATATGATCGAAAAATAATCGGAGGAGCCGCACCGAATCGTGCGGATTATAATCAAAAGCGACATTTTATTACATTATATCGCCTTGGAGATGATTTGTACACAGCTTTTGATGATATGTTTGCAACAATTCCGCAAACCTTTCCAATTGCCTGTTCGCAAACACATCAAAACACAATATAATGCATTCAGCAAAACTGAAAACGATGTGTTCGGCGACAAGGATTTTGCGATGCTTATATGATAAAAAAGTCTTACGTTACAAGGCATTTTGGGAAGTTCGAAAAAGCGTTCTTCTCTTCCCTACGCTCTGACCGCACAGAGATGATGGGACTCATCGGCGCAGGTAACAACCCCATGGTCGGTATGACTGTTGCTGTTGCCGTTGCGATTGAGGAAGCAAGCAAGTAATTCGCTTTGCGAATTACAATGAATTGCCCTATCGGGCATGAATTGGCTTTGCCATGAATTGAACTGCGTTCATAAATTGCACCTGCGGTGCATGAAATGGCAATTCCTTGCTTTGGGCTTAATGAAACATTGCTAAAATCGCTTTTTCCGGTTGACAAAATACCATTTTATAATATAAACAACATATAAAAGCAAGGAGGCTCAGAGATATGAAACGATTGTTGAGACTTGTTGCCATTATGATTCTGATGTGTGTGGTTGTAGGAAATTGCGCTTCCTGTGTTGTTTTTGATTCGCTGTTTAAAGAACCTGAGCAAACGCAGGCGCCGTCTACTACAGACGAAAAGGAATCCATAACAGAAGCAGAAACCGAAAACCCAAACTCGCTGGAACAGATTGTTGGAGTCCGTTTGGAAAGGGATACGAAAAGATGCCACTTTTATTTCAGCGGTCGTCCCGGCTTCACTTTGACCGGCGTGAAGAAAGTTTTGGTTAATATCGATAATCAAAACACATATCTGGAAGTTAACGCAAATTATGAAATGATACTTGATGAGAAGAAGCACGTGCTGACGCATATGATTGTTGTGTTTGAAAAAAATCACAATATCCCCGATCGTGAGTATAGTATCATCCAAAAATTCGACATAAACTTTATGTTTGAAAGATAACCCCATTGTTTAAAAAACTTGGACACATCATTTTCGCATTTTGCGTGATGACGTGTCCAATTTTTATACAAAGCTTGGCTTGGGAGAGGAAAAGGATTTCATCGCACTTCGGTAAACGAAGAGATAGATCACGATCGCCACGAGCGCGCTGACTGCATAGCAGGCAAACAGTGTCGAAAGCGTGGGGTGCAACGGCCACACAAGCCACCGCCACAGGCATCGGATCCCAAAGCCGCAGATCCCGCCGACCACCATGGTGCTTTTTTGTCGCCGTAAGGCGCGCAGCGAGAAGGAAAGGACCTCCATGATGCTGGTCACAAAATAGGTCAGGCACAGCAGCGTCATGCGATCCTTCGCGATGGCGATGACCGCGGGACTGTCCGAAAGAATGCCCAGCATCGGCTCGGCAAGCAAAACAAAGCAGACACCCAGAAAAAGACTCACTGCGGTCACATATACGGTGCTGATCCGCATCACGCGTCGGATCCTGTCAAGCTGACCGGCGCCGAAATTCTGACTCACCATGACAGCCGTTGCGCTTGCGATCGCGGCACCGACGGTATAGATGATCGCGTCAAATTGGCTCGAGATCGCGTTTGCCGTCATGGCATCGGTGCTCATGGAGTTGACCGCCGAAGCGAGGATGACGTTTGCCGCATAGAAAAACAGGCTGCAAAGGCAGGTTGGGATCCCGATCCGCACGATCTCCGAAAGCTCGGGCAGTTCGATCCGCAAATATTGGACCCGCACACGGCAGATGCCCTTTGCTCTGAACAGTCTGATCAGCACAAGCGTCAACGTGACGGCTGAGGAAAGCACCGTCGCGATCGCAACGCCCTCGACCGTCATGTGACAGACCGTCACAAAGAAGATATTTGCAAAAATATTCAACACCCCTGAGATCATCTGATAGACCATCGGGCGCAGACTGTCTCCCGATGCGCTCAGCACCGAGGTTGCAAAGCTGTTGAGCATCAAAATCGGCATTCCGAGAAAGTAGACCCTCATATAAAGCGTTGCCATATCCAAAACGTCGGGCTGACAGTTCATCAAAATCAAAAACCGTCTTGCAAAGATCAGAGCGACAGCCATCAACAAAAGGCCCGAGAAAAAGCCGACCGCCAACGAGGTACCGACCGCCCTTTTCGTTCCCTCCTCATCCCGCGCGCCGATTCGCTTGGAGATCAGAACGTTCGCTCCCGTGGCAAATCCCATAAAAAGCGACACCATCAGCGAGATCAGCGTTCCGCACGCACCGACCGCCGCCACGGCGGGGCCGTCCGCAAAAAACGCGAGCACTGCCACGTCTGCCGCATGAAACAAAAGATTGATCGTATTGGTCACGATCATGGGAATCGAAAAGATCAAAAGCGCCTTGAAGATCGACCCCTCGGTAAGGTTATTTTGCTTCATCCTCATCACCTCGCGCACATTATATCACAAACGATGAGAAAAATCAAGCATATAAAAATTTTATTCTCACTTCACGGCAAAAAATCAAGGCAGGAGAGCCGAACGGCTCTCCTGCCGGTTTTGTTATTTGATTTTACTCCTCGTAGCCGTCGTACTGCTTCGGCTCTTCGTCGTCCTCAGCGTAAGACCACTCCTCGTCGTCGAGCGGAGCTTCCTCCTCGTCGTCCTCGGCATAAGCCTCGTCCTCATAAGCCTCCTCGTCGTAGGCTTCCTCGGAAATCTCCTCGTCGTAAGTCTCTTCGCCGTCGTAGATCTCGTCGGATTCCTCGGCGTAGCCGTCAGCCTCTTTGACGTAGCCGTCCGCATCCTCGGAATATTCCGCTTCGGCAGCATCTTCGTCGTACGCAGCCTCCTCGGCATCCTCGTAGTCGCTTTCGGCATAGACCTCAGTGTCATAGCCCTCGGTATCAAACGCCTGCTCCGCGTCGGATTCTGCATCCTCCGCGAGCTCATCGTCATACTGCCACTCGGCAGTCTCCTCGGTCCACTCGGAAGCCTCTTCATCCGCGTCCTCGGTCTCCTCGTCGCTGTATTCCCATGCAGGAACAGCGTCCTCGGATGCGTCGGCATATTCCTCATACGCCTCCTCCGAGTCCTCTGTGAGCTCCTCAGCCACATTCTCTGCGAACACGTCGTCAAGCTCGCTATCTTGGAGTTCCTCCTCGGGCAAGGAATAGTAGGGATTTGCCGCGGGCTCAATAAAGTCCGCATCTGCCTCCACGGTCTCCTCCGAAGCCTCTTCCCAACCGTCCTCCGTCACGTCTGCGAGCTCCTCTTCCTCCGGGATCTCCTCGGCTTCCGTATACTCCTCAACGTCGGCATCCGCCATCACGGCAACGTCCGCGGCGTGAGAGCCTTCATGTCGGACAGAGTCTCTCTTTTGGCGATAAACCACCTCGGAGGACAAAAGGAGATACATCAGAATGATCTGGAACAGAACGACCAAGCCGCCGAGAACCGCCAAAATCGTCACGCCGTTTTGCGGCAAGAAGCGAATGGTAAGCATCACGGTGGGAAGGATCATGCTATTGTGACGCATCAGATTCTTTGCGTATTTCACGCGGCGAACCATCAGCAGGATCACACCGACCAGCTGGCAAGCCAGAATCAAGCCCAGCGCGATGATGAATCCGGTCAGATTCATCGTGGGATCGCCCAGAATGACGAAATCTCCAACGCGCGTTGAATGGAACACCAGGCAGTTTCCGTCCTTTTCGGTATCCAGGACCTCGAGTTCTCCGGTCTTATCATTATAGAATGCCACCTGCAGTCCCGAGACGTTTCTCAGATCCTCGGGCAGCAGCAATCGAACTTCAAACGTACCGTTGGGTGCGAGCATCGCGTTTGCGGAATCGGTCAGACGCATCTGATATGCCGCCATTACGTCGAGCGACTTCAGTGCCTCGGCAACCTGTGCCTGCGTCATCGCGGTGCCGCCGTAAACAAACTTTCCGGTCTGAATGGCCGTGTTTACTGCCGCCGTAATGTCATCCACGTTGGTCAGACGATCCTGAGACAGCAGCGTTCCCTGCTCCAATCCGTCCTTTGCGGTCAGCTCCATGTCGCCGCAGGTCAGATGGGTGACGGGAATTGCCTTCATTTGCGAAATTCCGCTCTCGTAGGCGATCTGCACGACGTCGATCGCAGTCGCGCTCTTGATCGTTTGCACGGCGACCTCGCAAATATTGTTGATCAAACTGACGTTGGCGGTGCTGAACTCTCCGCTTGCGATCAGCTTGGTCTGCAATGCCTTCAGCTCGGCGATCTTGGCATCCTGCACTCTTGCAAATTCGATTCCCGCGAGCACGCGTGCATAGATCGCTTCCAGCTCGTCATAGAACGAGGGAGACGGGCTGACCAATGCATTGGCATCCTGAATTGCCCGGTCGATCAGATTCTTCACCATTTCTCCGTCGCTATCCTTGATCAGATCCAACAGAGCGTTCTTCTTGGCTTCCAGGGTATTGTCGGAATAGGTCGAGACCTCAATGCGATTCTCAACGCCGTGTGCGTGATCGTCTGCAACCGCCCTGACGCGTACGTAAACGTGATAGGTGGTACCCGGCTTGAGATTGACGAACATGAGCTTGCCGTCCTCGGCGAGCACAAAGTAGCGCTCATCGCAATTTTGTACGTTCCACCAAGTGAGTCCCTTGCCGTCGCTATTTTCGGAGCAAGCGAACTCGAAACGGGAGAGTGTGTCAAGATTGGTCATTTCAACCACGATCTTGGTCTCTTCGTGCTGATAGACATGACCGATCTCCGCGTTCGGCGTGTTCATTTCGGGCATCGCCGGTCTCGGATTCACCGTCAGCGCATACCAATCACTGTCGGCAGATTCTTCAAAGACACCGTAGGTGAGGATCTGAACGGTCTTTCCATAGTATGCCTCCGGAATCACCAGCACGTCCTGTGCGTCTCCGCCGTTCACCGAGATCTTGCCGTTGCGAACTACCAAATTCAAGGGCTCCTGTCCCTCACAAACGATCTGATAGCGTCCGTCGGGAATCAGAGAAAGATCGGTGGTGATCAGCTCCTTGATATAATCCACCTCAAACGAAGGCGATGCAATGGTGGGAAGCACGATACCCGTCAGCAGGCAATCCTCAGCCCCCATTTGGAATCTCCAGGTGAAGACCGCCCGGTGCTCGATCGCAGATCCGCACCATTGGACCAGCTTGTGGTTGTTGAGCGCCGTCACGGTCACGGTGATCTGTTCGTTGTAATCATATCTGCCGTTTCCGTCCTCGTCCGTGATGACGACCTCGGCATTTTCATCGTCGATCTCGACCTCGATCAGATAGGAATTGATGCTCCACTCGGCAATCAGCGTCGTGTCGCCGTCGATCTTCCACTGCGTGACCTCGCTCTTCGCGGTCAGCGAGCCGTCACCGTTTTCCGTGACGGTGATCAGGAAATTCTTGCCGTCCGCGTCGGTCAGATAATATCCGACAAAGGTATGTCCGATCCGCGTGGGTAGCTTGAAGTCATCGGGAAGAACCAATGCAGAATCAAACGTGACACCCAGGCTCGCGGTGTGATCGGTGCTGTCGGCACCGTTGCCGTCAAGCGTCACGGTGAAGCTCTTCGGCGTCCATTTTGCGACCAGATTGATCGTATCGATAAAGGTCTTTTCGGGGATAACGGTGGTTCCTGCCTCCGGGGTGGGTTCCAGCACCGTTCCGTCGGGCAATTCCCATCCGGCAAACTCATATCCCGTTCTCTCGGGATTGGGGAGAGTCGCGCCCGTTTCGTAATTATAGGCATTCTCCAGAGTCTCCGTGGGAAGATCGCTGTGATTGTAGTCCAGCACAACGTCATACTTGTTGGGTACCCACGTTGCACGGAGAATGATCATATCCTGTGCGTTGTCCTCCGCAACACCGGCCTCTTTTGCGCTGAAGGCCAATCTTTTGATGACCGTGACCTCGGCATTGACCTTGTTGGTCACGTCGATCTCCTCACCCGCCTCGTTGATGATGATCACCTGCCATCCGGCAAACTCATATCCAACGCGCGTGGGTTGCGGAATCTCATCGGAGGCGTGATTGTAAACGTACGACGTCGGATACGAAGCATCGACCTCCAATTCATTCTTGTCGTCATCCTGATAGACAAGGGTATATTCGATCGGGAGATAGTATCTGTTGACCTTGTTACGGGGATTCTCGGGATTCTGCTCGGTGTCGAACTGCACCGTGAAGGGTCCCTCAAAATATCTTGTGTCATTGGGATCAAACGGATAGTAGCCCAGATAGGATTTATATCCGTCGGTATCTCCGTCACAGCCGCTGTAAGGATTGCCGACGAACGCCTCCCACTGCACGGGGGTGTCACTGAGCAAGCCGCCCGTTTGATAGTCGCGGTCATAACGGTAAACCGGCTGCTTTTCGCCTCTTCCCCATTGCGGCTTCAAGTAAATGACGTTTCCGCTGTTGGGAACGTAGGCATCCGAGAAATTCACATAATCCTGTCCCACCTGAGGAGAAAGCAGCGTGCCGACCTCGGCATCCCTTGTGGGAAGGACCAACCATCCCTCAAAGACGTATCCCTCCAGGCTCGGAACGGCAAGCTGAACCGATTGCGTGAACACGTAGGTCAGCGTGCTGGGATCGGTCTTTCCCTCTGCAAACCAGTGTCCGCCCTCTGCGGCAGATTGCACGTCAAAGGTATAGGGCTTTTCCTCACAAACCGGCGTGAACACGCTATCCGCATTCAGCGCCGCTTTATACGACACGGTATCATTATCCTCACTGCGGTCAAGGCTCACCGTGCCACCGCGGGAATTTTTCAGCGCGGCGATGCGATATCCCTTGTTGGGCTCAATGATCAGCTCGACCGTGTCGTGGATCTTCGGAATCGACACGGGGGTTCCGGGAACCAGTGTCTTTTCCGCACCCTCCGCACCGCCGACCGTTACCTTGTACTTCACCGTACAAGGCAGACCGTTATAATCGACCTGCAGCAAATAAGAATCGGTGCCAACCGCAGAAACGACAGTGCCAAGCATTGCAACCAAGGTCAGCACGAGCAGAACCGCGACTGCAAGCCTATCATATATTTTTTTCATCATAAATTCGATCCTCCTTACAGCACCATCACGGTATCTCCGTCGGCGCCACCGATGGCCTTGATAGCGTCAAGGGTAAACTGATTTGCCTCTACGGTGAATGCCTTGGAAAGCGTGCCGCTGGCATAGATCTTGAGCACGGTTGCCGATGCGATCACCAGGTCGTGCGATTTGAGAACGTCAAGATTGATGACAGCGCCCGCAGGGAATGCCGATTCGATCGAGCAAATGTCAACCACCGCGACCGACGGGTTGAGATTGGCGGACGGCTTGTCCTCCTGCGCATCCGACTCGTCAAACGCCTCTGCCTCGGATTCGGACTCTTCGTCATAGACAGGCGCTTCTTCGAACACAGGCGCTTCTTCGGATTCCGCATCGTAGTCCGACGCAGCCTCTTCCTCCGCGGTCTCCTCGAATTCCTCCTCAGCCTCCTCAACGGTCGGCTCTACATCGGATGCGTCGTCCTCCCGGGTCAGTGCATCCTCATCGGATTCCTCCGACTCATCCGCACTCTCCTCAGCGGTGTCTGCAAAAAATCTCTCCTCATCGAGCTCCTCGGCATCGGTCTCTTGGCTCTCCCCGTCAAAATCATCAAGAACCTCGGGCTGACTCCAAGCCTCTTCCTCAGCAGAAGCCTCCGCATCCTCTGCCACGGGAGTCGCGTCGAGCTCCGCGCCCGTCTCGGACTCGGGAATTTCGATCGCAGGCTCTGCGATCGCCTCGATCGGCTCGGTGGTCGTGATGACCTGCTCGTAGGTGGGTTGTGCGTCCTTGTAGTAACGCTCGGTGTATCTCACCTCGGTCACCTTGACGGTCTCTCTCTTGATCGTGGCCTGCGGCGCGGGTGCTGCCGTCGGCTCGGGCGCGGGCTCTGGAGCAGGCTCTTCCGACACCGGCTCCGGCTCGGGCTCTGCCACGGGCTCCTCCTCCACGGCGGGCTCCGGCTCGGTCATCCGCTCGTTGTCAAACTCCCAGGAGAAGTTTGCATTGGCGGGAATGACGCTTTCGTCCTCGGTGGGAACGAGCGGAATGTGATCGGGATCCAATTCAAAGGTGGTCGCAGGCTTTTCCTGACGGATGTATTCCTTGATCAGCTTGCGCTCCACCAGGTTCTCGGTGGTATCGAAGGGATACTGCTCCTCGTAGTTGATGTGCTCAATATCAATGGGCGCCAATCCGTGCTCCTCGCTCACGCGCTGCACCAGCTCCATCGCCCACTTGAACTTGCGCGGGGTGCGGATCTTATATTGGAACGGCGTTTCGGCATATTTCTTCCTGTGGCTGACATCACGTCCGCGATAAACGGTTCCCTCGAGCGTGGCAGGATCAATGGCAAGATACAGCTCCAGGATCTTGGTCTTGACATTGATCTTCGCGATCTGATCTCGTCCGTTGTGGAAACTGTCCGCCGTCCAGCTGACGCGGCTCTTGGTGTCCTTGTAGGAAAGCAACGCGTTCTTCAGATCGCTGTAATACTGCTTGATGTTGGGGCGCGCCTGAATCAGCTTTGCCTCAAAGCTCTTGCGGTAACGCGCGACGATATAGCATCCGGTCGCCTCGTCAAAGCCGATGATGCGCTCGTTTCCGGTGAAGCGATCGCCGTCGTTGTCGTTTTCCTCGTCGTCAACATCGTCCTCGTCATCGCCGGTGCGGTCGCCCTCTTCGGTGTCGAGATCGTCGTCATCGTCCTCGTCATCCTCCTCGTCGACAGGAGCCTCAGAGCTGGCGAAGGTGGCAACGCTATCGGTTCTTTTGTTCTCTTCCTTGTCTTCTTTTTCTTTGCCTTCCTGCTCGCGACGACCGCGGATCTCATATTCCAGAAGATCCACCAGCTTTTCCAAAACGGCATCGTTGGTCGAAGAGGGCGGCTGGGTCGGTGCGGGTGTTTCGGTGTAAACCTCTTTGACGGTTTCGGTCACGGTCTTTTCCACGACCTTGTAGGGCTGCGATCCGTCGGCAAATGCCGGACCTTCCTCACGCACCGTGGTAACAGTCGTTGTTTCCGAAGCGGGGGATGCCGGCAACAGCTCGACCGATTCGGCAACGAGAGCCTCGGACGACGCCTCATCCTCTGCTGCAGCCTCCTCGGACTCTGTGTCTGCAAAGCACTCAGATCCGTCATAGACCTGCTCAGACTCTTCGGCAAACATGGCGAAGGGCTCTTCCTCCTCGCCCTGTGCATCCTCTGCCGTATACGCATACTGACGTTGCTCCTCGCTCTCGTCCGGCAAACGCTCCTCGGAGACAGCAGAGGCATCTGCATCAAGCTCCTGCGCTTCAACCTGCGCCTCGTCTTGCGTCATGCCCTGGCGCAGATGAGCCGCAGAGACAAAATCGTATCCGCACGCACGGAAGGCCACCAACAGCACAACAAATACAACCGCGGCAAGCATGGTGAGAACGGCAAGCACGGTCAGTGCGATGTAGGACGCCTGCGGAAGTGCGCCGAAAAGAAGCACGGCGGTCACGGCATAGTCCCGGTAGATCGAGGAATGGTCCCCCGTCTCCCGAATCTGATCGTCCTTCAGCTTCGCGGCGCGCGCACGCAGCATCTTGCTGACCAGGATGCAGATACCGGCGACCTCAGCGCCCAAAACGCAAGCAAGCACCGCGATGGCGATCAAAAATCCCGCTCCGGTGAGTCCTGCGCTCGATACAGAAGAAATAAATAATGAAAAATGCAAAGCTTTTCCCCTCCGTTCCACCGAATTTGCCGCCAAAGGGCATTCAAAATGCAATCTTTTTCGAAAAATTCGGTTATATAGTAATATTGTACCACATTTTTTTCATATAATCAATAAGTATTTCATATTTTTTTCAATTTTATTCCGACTTTTTTATGGAAAATACCGCAAAAAACGAAGAAAAGCACACCCGTTCGGCAGTAAACGGGAAGTTGCAAAAAAACTCTCCGACGCCTTTCCTTTTCGGACAAAAATCATGCCTTGGTATCCCGGCGATAAGAACGGGAAAAAGCCGATTTTTTCATCCTTGTCTGACGAAAAAATCGGCTTGATCCTGCATTCTTACCTATTTATTTTTTTATTTTGTTACAGCTCCTCTTGCTTGGCCCATCCGAGCGTTCTCTCCACCGCACGGTGCCATCCAAAGAGCAGCCTCTCGCGCTCCTGCTCCGACATCCGAGGCTCAAACACGCGGTCAATCCGGCGCACGTCGTTCAACTCGGATTGCTTCTCATAAACACCAACGCCCAATCCCGCCAGTGTGGCGGCACCCCATGCGGTGGTTTCCACGCAGGCCGGACGAAGCAGCCGCGTGCCCAAAACGTCCGCCTGGAACTGCAGCAAAAAATCGTTTGCTGATGCCCCGCCGTCCACGCGAAGCGCGGAAAGCGGCATCCCGGTCTCACTTTGCATTGCCGTCAGGACGTCGGCGGTCTGATACGCCATGCTCTCGAGTGCCGCGCGCACGATGTGATTGCGGTTGGTGGCACGTGTGAGTCCCTGAATCCCTCCGCGCGCATAAGCATCCCAATAGGGCGCGCCAAGTCCGACGAACGCCGGAACAAGGTAGACCCCCGCGTTGTCCGAAACGGCAGTCGCCATTTTTTCGGTATCTGCGGCACTTTGGATCAAGCCCAGGCCGTCTCTCAGCCATTGAACCACCGCTCCGCAGACAAAGACCGAGCCCTCCAGCACATAGCTGACGTCGTTTCCGATCTGCCATGCCACGCTGGAAAGCAAGCCCTGCTTTGGCAGAATTGCCGTGCGGCCCGTATTCATCAGCAAAAATCCGCCCGTACCGTAAGTGTTTTTGGCGTCTCCCGCCTCAAAGCAGCACTGTCCGAACAATGCCGCCTGCTGATCTCCCGCCACGCCTGCAATCGGGATCTCTCCACCGAACAGACGCTTGTCGGTATATCCGAACAGGCCCGAGGACGGAAGCACCCGGGGTAGCATACATTCAGGGATATCAAACAGGCGCAGAAGCTCCCGATCCCATTCCATCGTGTGAATGTTGAACAGCATGGTGCGTGCGGCATTGGAGGGATCGGTGGCATGGACCTTGCCGCCTGTGAGGCGGTAAATCAACCACGAATCGATCGTTCCGAACAACAGCTCTCCCCTCTCGGCGCGGGCGCGAGCGCCCTCCACGTGATCGAGAATCCACTTCAGCTTCGTCGCGGAAAAATAGGGATCGAGCAGAAGTCCCGTGCGCGCACGAATTTCTTCCTCTGCCCCCTCCTGCTTCAGCTTCTCACAGGTATCGGCGGTGCGTCTGCATTGCCAGACGATGGCATTACAGATCGGATTTCCGCTCTCCTTCTCCCAAACCACGACCGTTTCGCGTTGGTTTGTGATGCCGATCGCGGCAATATCCGACGCCGTTGCGCCGATTGCGAGCATCGCCTCCACGGCAACGCCCATTTGAGATGCCCAGATCTCCGTAGCATCGTGCTCCACCCATCCGTCGTGCGGAAAGATCTGCGCAAATTCTCTTTGCACCTTGGAGCAGATATTTCCCTGACGGTCAAAAACAATGCATCGCGAGCTTGTCGTGCCTTGATCAAAGGCAAGCAAATATTTTGCCATATCCAACCTCCCAAAGAGTTCTCAGATCTCGATCCGCCCGAGCTGTCTGATCACCGATTGCGTCACCTCACACAGCTCGCCGCACGTCCGGATCAGTGCGAGCGGATTGCAACGCGCACCGTCATGCGCCATGTCGGCGGAAATTTCCACCTGCGAACAAAACGCAGGTAATGTTTTTTCATGAAAGACTTTGATTTTTTCCTGTAACGTCTTCGATTTTTCGCTCACACGAAGTGCAGTCTCGGTTTCCTTTGTCAGCTCTGAACGCAGCATTCCGTGCTTGGAGAAAAAGGCTTCGCCGACTGTCACGCGCCGCGTCGCGGCGCCCACATCCGCCAAAATCCGAGTTGCCTCGTTCCTTGCACGCAGATTGCGTGCCAAGAGACTGTCGATCGCCAGCATCTCCATGATCGCCGCCTCAAGCGCTCTTTGAAAGGTCTCCGTTTCTCCCAAAATACGGCAGATCACGCGGTATGCCGGCTGTCTCTCGGCCTCGCTCAAAAAAATCCCGCTCGGCTTGGGAATGCGTGCCGTTTGCTTGGAAAGGACTTGAGAAAACTCCTCCATGAGCGTCAAAAGCCGCTGCTGCGACTCCGCAAGCTTTTCCCTGCAGTCCTCGCCTCGCGCAAGGGCGACCGCCTCCTCACACCGATGCAGCACCCGGTCGGGCGAGCTTTGCAAGCGCTCCGCCCATTGCGCGACCGTGCGCTCCTCATAGCCGTCCTTCAAATATTCAAATTGCGGCTTCTTTCCCGTCTTTTTTTGCATATCTTAAACCAACGCTCCCTCGGGTTCCTTTTCTTCCCGTTCGATGCCTGTCTTGTGGGGAACGTGCTCCGACAACAGAGGCACGGCACCCTTCGGAACGGCAAAGCGAAGCGCGCCCGGCAGGATCTCTGCGGTGAATCGGCTCTGCTCGATCAACTCACCGTCCAATGAATAAACAAAGCCCTCGGGCGCCTCGACGGTGATGCTCTTGCCGCGCCTATACTCGATATGTTTTTTGAATTTGGGGCTGTCAAGATGCTCACCCTTCGTGTACGCACCGATCAGATTGAAGAAGGTGAGACGCGAAACCGGGTGCACCAGACAGACCTCCAGAAGTCCGTCGTTGTTGAGCGAGCGAGGGGCACAACGGAAGGATCCACCCACGTACTGACCGTTGGTAGCCGTGCAGAGCAGAATCGTTCCCTTGGGATTGAGAAGCTCTCCGTCGACCGAGACACGGCATTGGTTTTTCATCGCCTTCAAAAGTCCGACGACGACACCCGTGGTGTAGGCATTTTTGCCGCCGATCAGCTTTTTGCGACGGACGTTCATCATGGTCTTTGCCACGCAGGAATCAAAACCGAAATGCGTCGCGTTGATCGCATACTGATCTCCGACGCGGATCAGATCGATGTACTCCTCCTCGGCATCCAAAAGTGCGCCGATGTTCAAAAACGCGTCCTTTCCGCCGTAATATTTGACGAAATCGTTGCCCGAGCCGCAGGGATAGCAGCCCACGCTTGCATGAGAAAAGCCGGCGACACCGTTGACCACCTCGTTCAGCGTTCCGTCACCGCCGCAGGCATAAAAGCGAACGGGAGACTGATAACGGCTGCAGTATGCGCGAATATATGCCGTCGCATCTCCTCTGTCCTGTGTGACGTAGAGCTCGTAATCCGCATCGGTATTCAGTGCCTCCAATGCGTTTTTGATCTCCTCAAACGAATTTTTCTTTCCCGACGCGGGATTGATAACAAACACGTGTTTCATGATCCAATCGTCCTTTCCTTCTCAAGCCCTTTGCCAATCTCGTTTCGGTCAAACAGGCTCTCTCCGCTGATCGCGGAGGCTTCTTTCTGTTTCATTATACCATATCGTTTCGCGAAAATCAAGTTGTTTTCTGCGGATACGGCAACAATATTTGACAAAAAAGGCAGGACGTTGCGCAAAAAACACGCAACGTCCTGTAAAAACAGAGCTATTTTGAATCAGACCACGCCGTAAGCCATCATTGCCTTTGCGACCTTGAGGAAGCCCGCAATGTTTGCGCCTGCGACCAAATCGTCGCCCAGACCGTACTCGTTCGCAGCGTCGACCGATGCCTTGAAAATGTTTGCCATGATGGTCTTCAGCTTCGCGTCGACCTCTTCTGCCGTCCAGCTGTAACGCATGGAGTTCTGAGACATCTCGAGACCCGAAACCGCAACGCCACCGGCATTGACAGCCTTGGAGGGAGCAACGATGACGCCGTTTGCCTTCAGATAGGCAACCGCCTCGTTGGTGGTGGGCATATTGGAAACCTCAACGTAATACTTCACGCCGTTGGCAACGATCTTCTTCGCCTCTTCCATGCCAACCTCGTTCTGGGTTGCGCAGGGCATGATGACGTCGACCTTCACGCCCCAAGGCTTTTCCTTCGGGAAAAACTGCACGCCAAACTTGTCTGCGTAATCCTGAACGCGGTTGCGGCAGGATGCACGCATCTCAAGCATATAATCGATCTTTTCCTTGGTGCTGACACCGTCGGGATCGTAAATATAGCCGTCGGGACCCGAAATGGTAACGACCTTTCCGCCCAACTCGTTGATTTTCTGAACCGTACCCCAAGCCACGTTACCGAAGCCCGAGATCGCAAAGGTCTTGCCCTTGATGTCATCCTTGAAATGCTTGAGCATCTCAACGGTGTAGTAGACCGCGCCGAAGCCGGTTGCCTCGGGACGGATGAGAGAACCGCCGTAAGGAATTCCCTTTCCGGTCAGAACGCCGGTGAACTCGTTGCGCAGTCTCTTGTACTGTCCGAACAGATAGCCGATCTCTCGCGCGCCGACACCGATATCGCCTGCGGGAACGTCGGTGTTGGCACCGATGTGCTTGGAAAGCTCGGTCATGAAGCTCTGGCAGAAGCGCATCACCTCTGCGTCGGACTTGCCCTGAGGGTCGAAGTCGGCGCCACCCTTACCGCCACCCATGGGGAGCGAGGTCAGGGAGTTCTTGAAGGTCTGCTCAAAGCCGAGGAACTTGATGATGCTCTCATTCACGGAAGGATGGAAGCGGAGACCGCCCTTGTAGGGACCGATCGCGCTGTTGAACTGAATGCGGTAACCGCGGTTGACCTGTACCTTGCCCTGATCATCCACCCACGGAACGCGGAATTTGATGATTCTCTCGGGCTCAACGATCATATCGATGATGCCCTTCTCGATGAACTCGGGGCTTTTTTCCACCACGGGCTCGAGAGACTCCAGCACTTCGCTGACGGTCTGGTGAAATTCAGGCTCGCCGGGGTTACGCTTGATCACGTCCTCGAGAACCTTTGCAAGATATTCGTTCTTGATGCTCATAAGTATCTTCCTCCTAAAATCGACCTTGCTTTTTGCAAGCCGTTTCATAAAAAATTTCAAATCAAGTCGCGTTTTTGCAGGATTCGTGCATTTTTTGCCTGTAAAACGAAATTATTATAATACAAAAGTAGCATTTTGTCAACAGGTTTCACGCAAAAAAATCGCGTCTGCACCTATTTTTTTGGGATCGCACCGGGCTGTCGAAAAAATCAGCCGCCGAGATATTCGTCAATTGCCTTCGCAGCGCTTTTCCCTGCCCCCATCGCCAAAATGACGGTTGCGGCACCCGTTACGGCATCTCCACCGGCGTAAACGCCCTCCAAGGAGGTTTTTCCCGTTGCCGCCTCCACGACGATGCCGCCGCGTCGGTTGACCTCCAATCCCTCGGTCGTCGATTTGATGAGAGGGTTGGGAGACGTACCGATCGAAATGATGACGCTGTCACACGCAATCTCAAATTCCGAGCCCGGGATCTCCACAGGGCTTCGTCTGCCCGAGGCATCGGGCTCGCCCAGCTCCATCCGCAGGCATCTGATACCGCTGACAAAGCCGTTCTCGTCTCCGAGGATCTCCACGGGATTGTTCAAAAGCTTGAACTCCACGCCCTCCTCCATCGCGTGCTCGACCTCCTCGCGTCTTGCGGGAAGCTCCTCGAGCGAGCGGCGGTAGACGATATAGACCTTCTCCGCACCCAGACGCAACGCGCTGCGTGCCGCGTCCATGGCAACGTTTCCGCCGCCGACCACGACCACACGACGCGCCCTTTGGATCGGCGTGGTGCTGTCCTCGCGGTATGCCTTCATCAAATTGACTCGCGTCAGAAATTCGTTTGCCGAATAGACGCCCTTCAGATTTTCACCGGGGATTCGCATGAAGCGAGGGAGTCCCGCGCCCGACGCGATAAACACCGCCTCAAAGCCCTCCTCACGCATCAGCTCCTCCACCGAGACGGTCTTGCCGACCACGGTGTTGACCGCGATCCTCACGCCCAGCTCCTCCAGCGTCCGGATCTCCTTTGCCACGATCGACTTCGGCAAACGGAATTCGGGGATTCCGTAGACCAAAACGCCGCCCGCGGTGTGAAGCGCCTCAAATACGGTCACGTCGTAGCCCTTTTTGGCGAGCTCACCCGCGCAGGTGAGTCCCGAGGGACCTGATCCGACCACCGCAACACGATGCCCATTCGGCTCGGGTCTTTGCGGCAAAGCCGTCACGTGCTCGTTGTGATAATCGGCAACAAAGCGCTCCAGACGTCCAATCGCCACAGGCTCACCCTTGACGCCTCGCACGCACTTGCCCTCGCACTGATTCTCCTGCGGGCAGACACGTCCGCAAACGGCAGGAAGCGAGCTGGCTTCGGTAATGATGCGATACGCCTCTTCAAATTCGCCGACCTTGACCCTTTGAATGAAGCTCGGGATCGAGATGCCCACGGGACATCCCTCCACGCAAAGCGGCTTTTTGCAATTCAGACAGCGCGCAGCTTCGTCGATTGCCATTTCCCGGGTATAGCCGAGCGCAACCTCTTCAAAATTGCGCGCGCGCACCTTCGCGTCCTGCGAAGGCATGGGATTTTTCTTCGGAGACATATTGGCCGCCATTTATTCAACCTCCTTCGAGAACAGATTGCAGGTGGCCTCATGTGCCTCTCGCTCAAAGGAGCGGTACATGGAGGAACGTGCGATCGCCTCGTCAAAATCAATCAGATGCCCGTCAAACTCCGGTCCGTCCACGCAGGCAAACTTGGTTTCGCCGCCCACGGTCAAGCGGCAACCGCCGCACATTCCCGTGCCGTCGATCATGATGGGGTTCATGGATGCCACGGTCTTGACACCGAACTCCTTCGTCAGCTTGCATACAAACTTCATCATGGGAAGCGGCCCGATGGTGATGACCTCGTCATAGCACTCGCCACCCTCGATCAGCGCACGCAACGCATCGGTGACAAGTCCCTTTTCTCCCCACGTGCCGTCGTCGGACATCTTGACAAAGCGCGAGGAAACCGCCTCGAACTCCTTCTCCAGAATCACCAGATCCCGATTTCGGAAGCCGGCAACGACGTGAACCTCGCTGCCCTCCTCAAAAAGTGCCTTGGCAACGGGATATGCGATCGCACAGCCCACGCCACCGCCAACCACGGCAACCTTTTTCTTGCCCTTGACGTCGGTGGCTCTTCCGAGCGGTCCGACAAAATCGTGCAAGCAATCTCCCGTATCCAAATGATTCAGACGCTCGGTGGTAGCACCCACGACCTGAAAGATCACCGTCACACTACCCTCGTTCCGATCGTAGTCCGCAACAGTCAGAGGAATCCGCTCTCCCTCCGCGTCGGTTCGCAGAATGATAAATTGCCCTGCCCTTGCCTTTTTCGCAACGGCGGGCGCCTCAATCTTCATGAGCGTCACCGTGGGATTCAATCTTCTTTTTTCCAAAATGCGGTACATCCTCTTGTTCCAACCTTTCTTCCCGACAAGATTTTGCCGAAAAAAACGACAAAATCAAAAATTTCACTTGCCAAACACGGCAAAGGGGTGTATAATATAAAATATATACTGTATATTATACAGCATTTCACGGGAGATTGCAATAGACAATTTCGCATTTTTCAAGGATTTTTTTCGGAAAGGTTTGGTAAATACGATGGAAACAGAATTTCAAAACGCGCTCGGCAAGGGTGTGGGCGAGGTCATTCGCGACGTCCGCGAATTTCTCTCCCTCTCCTGTATCGTCAATCAAGAGCGTCAGCTTGACCTCTGCACGCTGCTTCCCGATCTGAATATGCATTGGCAATTTTCCTTTGCCCTGCTCTCCGAGGCACAGGCGCAGGGATGGGAGACCGATGCCGCAGAAAGCTTTTACCGCCACGCGGTCACGGGAATCGTGGACGAAGCCGTGATCGACGAAACACTCGCCGCCTTCCGCGATCCCAAAAGTGAGGCTTTCCGCGCACTCTCGAAAAGATACGGTAACCGCTTCACGGTTTCCGACGGATCTTATTGGTCGACCTGCCTCGCGCTCGGCATTGACGCCAACCGCATCGACGTCGTGCTTCAATATCTGCGTCTGTTCACGGTCTGCCTGATGGAATTTGCCTATATGGAGAATCGCAACCCCGAAAAAACCTATACGTGGTGCTATTACGAGTCCTTCCGCCGTATGCTTGACGAGCTGACCTCCGAGCCCGAGGAGGAGCCGCTCCCCCTCAAGATCCGCGCGATGGGCGGTACCGCCGGAAAGCGCGACAAGGACGGCTATCTGCTCGCGTTGGGTGTGGATGTTGAAAATCCCAACCCCGACCGCATGGCACGCGGTGTCGGGATCGATATTACGCTCAAGGATCGCGACGGAAATATCATCACCGTCATCAAGGATCAGCTGCAATCGATCGACCCCTCGGCGATCTATCACTTCGGTGTGGTCAAAAAGGTGCGCGGTGCGGCTGTCGCCAGCCTTTCCGCCGTGGCAAAGGCATCCTCGCATTTCAAGCTTTCCACCCCCATCATGAAGCATCTCACTCTCACCGATGCTCGCGTCACACGCACCGAGAACGGAATCAAGCTCGTCGGCAGTCTTACGAACACCTACGACCGCCCGCTCCGCTCGGTCATTCTGCACTATCAGTACCTCTCCGCCGACAACAAGATCCTCGGCGGTGGCAGCGAGTGGATCTTCGACGAGCTTCCTGTCCGGGAATCCCGTTCCATCTCCGCATCCATCCCCGTCTCCATCCCATCCGCCGCCAAGGTCCTCTATTCGGTCGACTTTGACGCGTTGGAATTGGTGAAATGATGTTTTGTGGGAAGAATCCACATTCCTTGTACTCATAAATAGAGAAAGCATCACCTGTGCAAGCAGGTGATGCTTTCTCTATTTTCTTTTTCAAAAAAGTTCTTGAAAGGATGGGGGTGTGGGGGAAGGAAATCCTGTCTTCTGTTTATTCCACCTTCGGCAGCTTTGCGAAGTTGGCGGAGATTTCCTCGTCGGTGGGAATATAATCGGTCATTTGTCCGTTGTGGAATTTTTCGTATGCGAGCATATCGAAGTATCCGGTTCCGGTCAGACCGAACAGAATGGTCTTTTCCTCGCCCGTTTCGCGGCACTTCATCGCCTCGTCGATCGCCACGCGGATGGCGTGAGAGCTCTCGGGTGCGGGAAGGATGCCCTCCACGCGCGCGAACTGCTCTGCCGCCTCAAAGACCTCGGTCTGCTTGACGGTTCTTGCCTCCATCAAGCCGTCGGCATAGAGCTGCGACAGCGTGGAGTTCATGCCGTGGTAGCGCAAGCCGCCCGAATGGTTTGCAGAGGGAATGAAGCCGCTGCCCAGCGTGTACATCTTGGAAAGCGGACAGACCATGCCGGTGTCGCAATAGTCGTAGGCGTAAACGCCGCGCGTAAAGCTGGGGCAGGACGCGGGCTCGACGGCGATGAAGCGATAGTCCGCCTCGCCACGGATCTTCTCACCCATAAAAGGCGCGATCAGACCGCCCAGGTTCGATCCGCCACCGGCACATCCGATGATGATGTCGGGCTGAATGTCGTATTTCTTCATCGCGGCTTTCGTTTCGAGTCCGATGATCGACTGATGCAGCATGACCTGATTGAGCACGCTGCCCAGCACGTAACGGTAGCCGGGAGTGCTCGTCGCCTTCTCGACTGCCTCGGAGATCGCACAGCCAAGGCTTCCCGTGGTCCCGGGATGCTCGGCAAGGATCCTCTTTCCGACCTCGGTCTCCATCGAGGGAGAGGGTGTGACCGACGCGCCGTAGGTGCGCATGACCTCGCGACGGAAGGGCTTTTGCTCATAGGAGCATTTTACCATATATACCTTACAGTCCAAGCCAAAATACGAGCATGCCATGGAAAGCGCGGTTCCCCACTGACCTGCACCCGTTTCGGTGGTGACACCGACGAGTCCCTGCTGCTTGGCGTAATATGCCTGTGCGATGGCAGAGTTGAGCTTGTGGCTTCCGCTGGTGTTGTTACCCTCGAACTTGTAGTAGATCTTCGCGGGGGTCTGGAGCTTTTCCTCCAGGCAGTAAGCGCGCACCAGGGGCGCGGGACGGTACATTTTGTAGAAGTCGCGGATGACGTCGGGAATTTCAAAATATGCCGTGGTGTCGTCCAGCTCCTGCTTGATCAGATCCTCACAAAAAACGCCGGACAGGTCCTTTGCCGTCATCGGCTTGTGCGTGGCAGGATCCAAAAGCGGTGCGGGCTTGTTTTTCATATCCGCGCGAAGATTATACCATGCGCGAGGCATCTCGGATTCTTCCAGATAGATTTTGTAAGGGATTTGCTTGTTCGACATGATTCTGTCTCCTTTCTGATTTGTGGGGAGCGCTTGATTCCCCTTGCGTTTTCGGGACAAAATATAAAAAACCTGCCCCTGGCTTGTGCTTTGCCGGGACAGGATTGAATTCCTGCGGTGCCACCCTGCTTGGCGCTCTCGGCGCCCACTTTCACATACGCGGAGGTCATTTCGTCTTCCGTTGATATGCCGACCCTTGATCACGGAGAGTCCGCTCCGTCTTACATACTCCGAGCGTGTCCCCGACACGCCGTTTCCGCTCGCCCTCGGAAGTCCATTCAACACTCTGTGTCCCGCCGCAATCACAGCGCCTGCGGCTCTCTGGGGAGACAGGGAAAGCATCTACTCACTCTTCCTCATCGGTTTCCTGTATTATAGCACATTCCAAAAGCTTTGTCAAGGGCTTTTGGGGATTTTATTCCCTTAAAATCAAAGAAATCCTCCTTTGAGCGACGGCTTTATTTTTTTGCGGAAAATCGCTCAAAAATCTTGACAAAAGCTGCGTTTTTTGTTATAATGATAATATCATCCGGCATCGGATCACAAACAAAAAACACTTTAGAAAAAAGGAGTCATCATCATGAAAAAAGCACTTCGCGTTCTCGCACTCTCGATCGTTCTGGTTACGTTGGTTGCAGCATTTGCATCCTGTGGCGCCCCTGCAAAGGATCCCGCAGACGCACTCGCAGCACTCAAGGAAAATGAGTATGCAGCAGCAGAAGACAAGTTCATCATCCCGCTCGCACTCAAGGCTGCAAACGTGCAGAAGGTTGACACCGTTGTCAGCGGCACCAAGGTCACCGAGGACGGCACAGAGCACATCACCATTGTCTACTTTGAGGACAAGGATGCTGCAAACGATGCATGGGAAAAGGTTGAGAAGTATGCAGAGGACAACAAGAAGGACGATTCCGACTGGGTCGTCAAGAAGTCCGGCGCAATGATCTACTTCGGCACCTCCGCAGGTGTCAAAGCTGCGAAGTGATCGCACACATCAAACAAAAATTTGGGCTGTCTCCGATCGGAGACAGCCCCTTTTGTGTTTGATGTTTTATCACAGATCCTCGTTCGATCACTTCCCGATCGTCCCGACTCGAAACCGAATCAAACCGGAACCAGCACCAGAACCAGAACGCCGACAAAGGCAAGCACCACCGAAAGGATCTCCTTTTTGGAGGGCTTTTGCCCCGCGATCGCCGCGATCACCGTGGAGACGATCATCACACCGCCGGTGATGAAGGGATATTGGATCGACGCGGGAAGCACTGCCAGGGAGAGCAGCAGGAGGTAGCCCGCAACGCGGCTCAGCGTTCCGCCGCCGACCGCAAAAGCCACAGCCTTCCAGCTCGGCTTGCGGACCTTGCGCCACACAAAGGCAAGATAAACACCGGCAACCGCCACGCTGATGAGCGCGCTCCACAGGGAGTAGCCCGCCGCGGTGGCTTTTTCATAAGCCGATCTTTGATAGATGGTGGACAACACGCCCGACATGCCGTTCAGAATAAAGATACCGCAATAATATACGACTCCGCCCTTGTTCGTTCCCTTGTTGACCGTCAGGGCAAGTGCCGCGATCACAAAAACCAGGCAGAGCGCCTTGCCGAGCGTCATGGACTCGTCAAAGAACAGGAGTCCCGCCACGAACGGAAGCATCATGCCGCCGAGCATGGAAAACAGAGAATACAGCGAAAGGTTGATCTTTGCCAGCGATTTGAGCGAACAGACCGTGAACAGGAAGGAATTGAGCGCCGTCAGAGCCGCCATCAGAAGCGTAAACCACGTGCAGTAAAAATCAAAGCCATTGATGATCGCCAGACAAACGACACCCGCGAGCGAGGACAACAGCGTGAGTATCATAGACGCGATCATGTCGTTCCCGCCTTCCTTCTGATACCCCGAATTAAAGAAAAATTGAAGTCCGAACATGATCACCGAAACGGTAAGCAGCGAATAAGCCAAAATAGGATTCATATGCCAATCTCCTTTCTGCGTTATTCTACCACAAAATTGCGCTTTTGTAAATAGGAAAACTCTTTTTTTTTGAATTTTTTCTCGTTTTTTGGAAAGCCACAAAAAGAGGCTTTTCCTTCATTTTAAAAAAACAAGGCTTTTTCAATAAAAAGACTTGACAACGCATTCGATACATGATATAATAAAGTCGTATAACATTTCGGAAGGAGCGCTTTTATGACTTATGATGATCAACTCGCCATGTTAAAGGAACGAATGGAAGAGAGAGAACGCTTGCAGAAGCGAATCGTCTCCTTGGACACCGAGCGTCGAGAGCTTGCCTTGCGCGTTGAGGAGCTGGAATGGGTGAAAAACAAAAAAGAAGCCGACGTGGCACGCATGGAGGGAAAAAGCCTTGCCTCCACCTTTTACACGCTGATCGGTGCCCGTAAAAAGAAGCTGGAGCGCGAGCGCGCGGAGTTTTCACAGGCAGCAGAGCAATATGAGGCGGCGCAGCTCTCCTTGACGAAGGTCAAGGATGAGATCACCTCGGTCGAGGCGACCCTCGAGGAGCTGAAATACTGCCACGAGGAATATGCAAAAATGCAGCAGAAGAAGCGCGATGCCCTCAAGGCAAGCGGATCTGCCGACGCTCAGGAGATTTTGAAGACAGAGCAACGCATCGCCTTTCTGCTTCATCAAAAGCAAAAGGTCACGGCGGCACGGCAGGCAGGCGAGCAGGCGCTGGAAATTGCGGAGAAGATCTCCAAAAACATCGGCGGTGCAAAGAACCTTGCCTATGCGGACATGGCGGGCGGAGGGACGGTGATCGATCTCTTCAAGCATGATCAGCTCAACCGTGCGCAAAATCGGATAGAGGCTCTTCAAAAGGCGCTTCAAAGCTTTCAGTCGAAGCTTGACAGCATTCCCTCCATTCCCGTGGAAGAGCAGATCCGAGTGGATGACGGCTATCTGGTGTTCGTTGACTATGTCTTTGACAACATCTTTACGGATTGGGACGTCTATACCGAGATCAAGGATGCGCAAAGCCGCATGAATACCACAAGAGATCGGATCAAGGAGACGGTATCCCGTCTGGAGGCGGCCCTTGTCAGCGGTGAGAAGGAGTGCGAGGAGCTGAGCGCCCACCTGCAGATGCTGACCGAGCGAAACCCGCTCTGATGATCGATATTCACACAAAAAAGAGACCGCATCCGATAGGGTTGCCCTCTAAAGGACAGTTTTACCCACCGACAGAAAAAATAGAAACCGCAGATTGATTTTCTGCGGTTTTTGTGATATAATAGGAGCATGGAAATTGTTTGATGTTAATTTGTAGTTTGTGATAAAGGAGATTGTTATGAGAGCACCATTTCAAATACTTGCAATCCCATATAAATATGAAAACGGAATGCCTATATATTGTGTTTTACATCGTTCAGATTATGACCAGTGGCAATTTATCGCCGGAGGAGGCGAAAATAAAGAATCTCCAAATGACGCAGCAAAAAGAGAAATAATGGAAGAAGGCGGTATAAATGCAAACAATATTATTTCATTAAAGTCAATGTGCTACATTCCCGTTGAAATATTCCCTCGC
>JAZSJS010000102.1:0-7424 GCA_045534435.1 Eubacteriales bacterium | reverse complement strand
TGATAAATACATCAATCAATTGAACGATTTTTACGACGACCTTTCTGTCGAGAGTTACGTAATTATGCCAAACCATATTCATATTATGCTGTGGGTAAAAGGCATAGATAACGGACCGTCGAGGACGCCGGTCCCTACAGTACAGAATTCCATCCCGTCACGGTTCGTGTCCACGTTCAAAAGATTTTGCAACAAAGAATACGGAACAAATATATGGCAATATCGCTCCAATGATCATATAATTCGCAACCGTCAGGACTATGATGAGCATTTGCGATATATTTATGAAAACCCTATGCGGTGGTATTATGACGAATTATACACCGAAGAATAGGGGCATGGGCATTGCCCGATGCCTTTGTAATACAAATGCGAAACTGGCGATAAACAAAACAATAAATAAGAATTTGTGGAGGTATCAATATGTTAGTGTATTCTATTAGTATGTTTCTGGTTGCAGCTCTGTTTACGGTATTGGGTATTGCAATTTACAAGGGTAAAACGGATTTAATACATGATTATCACCAAATAAAAGTCACAGATAAATCAGCCTACGGAAAAGCCTTTGGAAAAGCAATGCTTGTTATCGCAACTGCAATGCTACTCAGTGGTATTATAGGACTGTTTGAAAATTTGCTTATACTTGCCGTTGCTATACTTATCATAGGTTTGGTGATTGGCTTAGGTTGCATTGTTGCAGTACAAAAAAAGTACAATAAAGGAGTATTCTAAATTCCAATTTATCGAACAGAACAAAATAAATACCCCGACAGATTTATAAAATCTGCCGGGGTTTGCATTTTAGATTTATGAATTAAAAATCGCTCATTCCCATAAGATTTGATAGTTATTCTACGGTGTTATATGGACTGGGGAAAAGTTCGCCGAAAAGACCGTACTTGATTGCGGTTTGTTCAACTACATCAGAAGGAAGTGCTGTGCCAACATACATATAGTAATCGTAACCAAAGTGGATAAAAAACTTTTCGTTTGTTAATTTAAACCAGCATTGCTCTCGAAGACAGGCTGTCATAAATTTACGTAATTCAATAATGCTTGAGATTTTTGATGGAATGTTTATAGCATCTGAATAGGACTCTGCTTGCTCTACAGAGAGTACCGGAATCTGTGCTTTTGATAGCAAGTCTATGCAACAATCAATGTATGCCGTTTCTGTCTTCAGATATTTTTCATAGGTGAGTTCAACATTATTAAAGCGCTTTCCAATGTCACTAAAACTCGTCCAATCATCTACTACATACCGTTCAGCAACACGATTAGCAGGATCGTATTTGGTGATTCTATATTCCAACATATATAAAGCACCTCCCATCTATATTGCAAAATTGATATCTTTCTGTTTTATCGCCAGTTTCGCCTTTGTATTACAAAGACTTCGGGCAAAGCCCATACCCCTAAAGACGCACGAGCGTATCATAGGCTCCCTCCGGGAGGGAGCTCCCGACGGAGTCGGGTGAGGGAGAGTGCGTTACAATAAAGTTTAATTTAAATTCAAAGTCACGCAGGCTCCTTCCGTCACGCTCCGCAGCGAACCCCCAAAGCTTATTTCATTCGCTTCGGGGAACCCCTGCCGCGTGCCACCTCCCTCTCGGAGGGAGGCTTTTCGGTGTTTCCATTATAACACAAATCGGCAGAGAAGACAACCTCTCTGCCGAAATTTGTAAACATCCTTATGAGAACCAGCCTTTTTCACGGTTCTTTTTCTTTTAAAAAGCAGAAGCTTGAATAAAAGCTCAACTGATCAATCCCTCTTCGATCTCGAACATCGCGCTGACGCGCGCGGCGAGAAAGGGGTGCTCGGAAAGTGCGGGATCGGCACTCAGGAGGGCTCTTGCATCGGCGGTGGCATCGGTCAGAATCGAGCCGTCCTCGCCCGCGTCACCAAGACGGAAGCTCAGACCGCCGCTCTGCCGCACCGCACTGCCGTCGCTCTTCCCGAGGAAGTCTCCGGGGCCGCGTTGCACGAGGTCCTGCTCGGCGATGGCGTAGCCGTCGTAGGTCGTGTGCATGGTGTCAAGGCGTGCGCGCGACTTCTCACCGACCGCGCCCGTACCACCCGTCACCAGCACGCAATAGGATTTGCGGCTGCCGCGTCCGACGCGTCCGCGAAGCTGATGCAGCTGGGAAAGTCCGAACCTCTCGGCATTTTCCACGATCATCAGACAGGCATTCGGCACGTTGACACCGACCTCAATGACCGTCGTGGACACCAAAATATGAATCTCACCCGTCGAAAAGGCTTGCATCACCGCATCCTTTTCGGCGCTTTTCATTTTACCGTGCAAAAAGCCTACGCGAAAATCCGCGAACACGCTTTGCAGCTCCTCGGCATATTTGACCGCCGCCTTGAGGGGCGGTTGCGCCTCCCTTTGCGTGCCGTCCGGCAAAATATCGCAAAGCTCGACCTCGTCCGGCTCGGTCTCCTTCTCCTCCACGGCAGGACAAACCACGTAGACCTGACCGCCCGCCTCGACCTGCTTGCGGATAAAGCCATTCAGGCGCTCGCGGTAGGATTCGTCCACCACAAAGGTATCGACGCGCTGTCTGCCGGGAGGCATCTCGTCGATCTTCGAGAGCTCCAGATCCCCGTAAAGCACCAAAGCAAGCGAGCGCGGGATCGGGGTGGCGCTCATCACCAGCAGGTGTGCGTGTGCGTTTTTCTCGGAAAGAACCGCGCGCTGACGCGCGCCGAAGCGATGCTGCTCGTCGGTCACGACGATTCCGGGCGCGGCAAAGGATACCCCATCCGAAAGAAGCGCGTGCGTACCGATCACGACCGACAGTCTCGCCGCGGGATCGCTCGCGCTCAGCGCCTCCTTGATGCGTCTTTTTTCCGCCGCCGTTGTCGCGCCGATCAGAAGAGCGCAGGAAATTCCGAGAGAGGCAAAGATCGGGGCGAGGTCGGCATAATGCTGGCGCGCCAGGATCTCGGTGGGTGCCATGAGCGCCGCCTGACGTCTGTTCTGCACGGCGATCAGCATCGCCGCCGCGGCACACACTGTCTTTCCGCATCCGACGTCTCCGACCAGAATGCGGCTCATGGGAATATCCTGTGCCATGTCGGCTCGAATATCCGCGATCGCGCGCTCCTGGGCACCCGTGAGGCGGTAAGGCAAGGATGCCGTGAGTCGGCTGACGTCTCCGTCCGCGCAGATCGGCGCGCCGTGCCGCTTGACCGCCCTGTGCGTCATTGCCGCACCGAGGGCAAAGTTGAAAAATTCATCGTATACCAGCCGTCTGCGCGCGATGGCAAGCGAACGGCCGTTTTCGGGACAATGGATATGCTTTTGTGCATAGGTCAAGGTGCAAAGAGCGCGCCGCTCCCGGATCTCTGCGGGCAGAGGATCTGCCGTTTCGGCAGACAGCAGCGTCAGCGCCGCCGCGACGTCCTTGGCGATCTGCTTGGGGGAAAGTCCCTCGGTCAGGCGATAAACCGCCCAAAGAGACGGCAGCTCCGCCCCCTCGAACCAGGGCTCGGCAACGGGAGAGGACATGGAATATTTTTTGCCGCTGCGCTCCACCTTACCAAAAAATCGGAAGGTCGAGCCGATCGGGAACTGATTTTTCAGATAGTCCTGATTGAAGTAAACGATCTCACAGCTTCCGCTCTCGTCAAACGCGCGGAACTTGAGAAAGCTTTTGTGACTGCGAAGCCGCACGCTTCGCGGCTCGGTGGCAACCGTGAGGATCACCGCGCTCTTTCCGTCGGTGCGTGCCTCGGCAAGCAGACGAATATCTCCTCGGTTTTCATAGGCGCGCGGATAATGACGGATCAGGTCGCCCAGCGTCTCGATCCCAAGTTTGGCATAGCTCGCCGCGCGTGCCTTGCCGACACCCGACAGCACCGTGATCGGAGATCTTTCACCGATGATTTCCATTTTGCCACCTCCTCAAAGATTGGGGTTCATTAGTTCTATTATACCGCTTCCCCTCCGATTTGTCAAGAAAAAGAATCGGTGCAAAAAAAGCTCCGCCCCAAGCAGAGAATCGGCTTTTCTCTTGGAGCGGAGACGGTTTTGAAAATTTGAAAAGAATATGCAGAATTGCTTCGGCAGATCAAAGGTACTGCTTTTCCTTGGTCGTGAGGAATTGCACGTGAAGGAAGATCACCGCAAAGGCGAACGCGAGCACCCACGCGACCCATCCTGCACGAAACGAGGGAATTTTCGGGATCAGCATGGAAAGGAAGCTTGCGACCAGGATTCCGAAGGCAGCACTGCTGGTGAGAACGTAGATCACACGCGGAATGAGGAAGGTCAGCGCGGCGATCACAAAGGCAAATCCAAGGCAGATCGCGATAGAGGAAACGTAGAATCCCATCACCACGTAGGCACAGATCGCCGAATAGAGCGAAAGTGCAAGTCGCGGATTCTTGAGCGGAACACAGACGAAGATCGTCGCCACGACAAAGCAGAACAGATAGCAGAGCCATGCCGGCAGCTTCGGGAGCACGCTCCAAAGTGCATAGAACACGGCAGAGCCGACCAGAATGCCGAAGACCGCGTTTGCGACAAAGATCGACGGCTTGATCCAACGGTATGCCAGGCAGCCCAGAACCAGCGCAAGCGCAAGACCGAATACGTAAAATAAAACGGCGGGACAGTGCCACTTGGAGGCAAAAAAGAGGATGCCACCCTCAAGCTCATCCAGCAGAACGAACAGATCTTTGTTCGGCAGATTTTTGAAATATGTCAATACGTCGTAAAAGGTCATAAACCACCCTCCTTGCGAAGAATCCTTTTTTGATTAATTATATTATACTTCTTTTTTGAATCGTTGTCAAGAGAATCTTCCATCTTTTCCGAATCTTCAAGACTGTTTTTGCATCGGTCGGACGGCTTTTTTGAAAAAAATCCAAAAATCTATTTACTTTTTGATATAATCATGATAAAATAAGGATGTAATCATTTCAGAGTCCGAATTTACGAAATGATCAAACGGAGGGGCTTTATGTCTGAAAACAAAAACGACGCATTGTTGGAATATCTCGTTCGGGGATTCATGACACTCCAGGATACCGATGAATGTCTCCGCTTTTTGCGCGATCTTTGCACCGAGTCCGAGCTGCAGGAAATGTCGCGTCGCTTGCAGGCGGCAAAAATGCTTCGCAACGGCAGAATCTATGCCGATATCGCAGAGGACACGGGGCTTTCCACCGCAACCATCAGCCGCGTCAACCGCTGCCTCAAATACGGAATGGGTGGAGGCTATCTCACCGTTCTTGAGCGTCTCGACAAGGAGGGCCGCCGCAGATGAGCGGATGCGAGGGCTATTCCGCGATCGCGCGGGTATACGATCGGCTCAATGCCGAGATTGACTATGGAGCATGGGCGGATTTTGTGGAGCGTTGCTTCGATCGCTTCCTGAAAAGCCGCCCCGAGCTTGTGCTCGACCTTGCTTGCGGAACCGGAAGCATGACGCTGCAGCTTGCCTCCCGAGGCTATGATATGATCGGTGTGGACGGCAGTGCCGAGATGCTTTCCGAGGCATACGGCCGCGCCATTGACACGCCGGGGATCCTCTTTTTGCAGCAGGATATGCGCGCATTTGAGCTCTACGGAACGGTGGGTGCCATCACCTGCTGCCTCGACAGCCTGAACTATCTGCTCGAGCCGGACGACCTGTTGCGCACCTTCCGTTGCGTGCATAATTATCTGGATCCCGACGGGCTTTTTTTGTTTGATATGAACACGCCCTACAAGTTCCGAAATATCTACGGCAACAATGCTTACGTCCTCGAGGACGAGCTGGTCTGGGACGAGGGAACCGAGACCGAGGAGCGCGCCGCCGTCTTTTGCGGCTGGCAAAACACCTTCCATCCCGACACGGGACTTTGTGAATTTGATCTCTCCCTGTTCGAGGAAATGCCCGACGGATGCTATCGTCGCTCCGACGAGCATCAGACCGAGCGTTGCTATTCGATGAAGGAGATCGAGCTAACGCTCGCCGCCGCCAATCTGGAGCTGCTGGGTGTTTGGTCGGATTTTGCCTTCACCGCTCCAACCGAGACGACCGAAAGATGGTATTTTGCGGCAAGAGCAAAAAAGTAACCTGTTTTTGAAAGGATTTTCTGATATGTCTTCAACCATTCTGCGCGCGATGACTGCCGACGGCAGCGCGCGCATCCACGTGATCAATTCCACCGAGATCGTCAATCGCGCGATCGCGTTGCACAAAACAACTCCGACTGCCTCCGCCACGCTCGGAAGGCTTCTGACCGTCACCTCCATGATGGGATGTATGCTCGGAGAAAAGACCGACACCATCACCGTCGCGCTCAACGGAGACGGTCCCGCCGGACACGTGCTGGCAGTCTCGGATTATATCGGAAACGTGCGCGGCTACATCAACAATCCCGCCGTCGATCTGCCGCTCAAGCCCAACGGAAAGCTTGACGTGGGCGGTGCCGTCGGTCGCGGACTTCTGAACATCATTCGCGACATGGGCGAGGGAGAGCCTTATAACGGCTCGGTGCCGCTGGTCAGCGGTGAGATCGCCGAGGATATTGCCACCTACTACGCGCAAAGCGAGCAGGTTCCCACGGTCTGTGCGCTCGGTGTGCTGGTCGATACCGACTGCACCTGCCGCGCGGCGGGCGGTGTTCTGGTGCAGCTGTTGCCCTTTGCTGCTCCCGAAACGGTCGATCTCATTGAACGCAACGCAAGAAATCTGACCAACGTCTCAAGCCTGTTTGATGCCGGAATGACCAACGAGCAGATCGCCGAGATCGCGCTCCGTGACATTCCCTTCGACGTGTTCGATGAGCTCGACGTCGAATACCGCTGCAACTGCAGCCGCGATCGCACCACGCGCGCGCTCGTGACGCTCGGCAAGCCCGACTTGTTGAAGCTGCTCGACGAGCAGATCGCCGAGGGTAAGCCCGCGCGACTCGAGATTAACTGCCGCTTCTGCGACAAAAAGCAGTACTACGACCGCGCAGACATCGAAAAAATGTTTTGATTTTGAGGGGGTGGCTTTTTGAAAAAGCCACCCCCTCTCCTTTTTTGCATTTGGAAGGGCGCGATTTGTGGGGGCTGATGTCGGGTGTGTCTCTGCGCTCGACCGTTTATTTTTTTGTGGGGGTGCGGTTGGAAGGACGCGTTTGTGGGGCTTCTTGAAAGAAGGCCCCCACACCCCAAAGAACTTTTCTGACAAGGGGTAAAAAAGAAATCCTATATCTCTGCGCTCGACCAATCAATTGCTCCCGCAGTTGTTTTGGGACCCACGACCCAAAACAACCCTCAAGGTTGTTTGGATTTGGGTAGTTGTGCTTCGGGTTTTGATGGAGCGAACGGTTTACACCAATCTTGACGGGGGCGACGTCCCCTACATTGTTTCGTTGATTTGTGCGTTGGAATGAGATTTCAATCCATTCGTCGACCTGATTTCAGGGTGTATGCGAT
>JAZSJS010000129.1:0-15132 GCA_045534435.1 Eubacteriales bacterium | reverse complement strand
AGCTCAAGACCGATCTCGGAGGAGATGACCTGACCGCCTGTGAGAATGGCGATGTCTTGGAGCATTTCCTTGCGGCGGACGCCAAAGCCGGGAGCCTTGACTGCTACACAGTTGAATACGCCGCGCAGCTTGTTGAGCACGAGGGTAGTGAGGGCTTCGCCTTCAACGTCCTCGGCAATGATGAGCATCTTTCTGCCTGCCTGAACGATCTGCTCCAAGAGGGGAAGGATCTCCTGAATGTTGGAGATCTTTTTGTCGGTGATGAGAATGAGAGCGTCATCATAAACGGTCTCCATCTTATCCATATCGGTAGCCATATAGGGGGAGAGGTAGCCGCGATCAAACTGCATACCTTCAACAACCTCGGAGTAGGTGTCTGCGGATTTGGATTCTTCAATGGTGATAACACCGTCGGCGGTGACCTTTTCCATAGCGTCTGCAATCAGCTGACCAATGACCTCGTCACCTGCGGAGATGGTTCCGACGCGCGCGATATCCGCCGAGCCGTAGGCTTTCTCGGTCTTTGCGATGAGCGCGCCAACAGCCGCGTCAACTGCCTTCTTCATGCCCTTGCGAACGACCATGGGATTTGCTCCCTCGGTCACTTTCTTCATGCCCTCGCGAACAAATGCCTGTGCCAGAAGCGGATGCGTGGTGGTACCGTCACCTGCTGCATCGTTGGTCTTGGTTGCGACCTCCTTGATGAGCTGTGCGCCCATGTTTTCTGCCTCGTCCTCCAGCTCGATCTCCTTGGCGATGGTCACACCGTCATTGGTGATCAGCGGAGAGCCGTATTTCTTATCCAAAACCACGTTTCTGCCCTTGGGGCCCATGGTGATCTTGACTGTGTCTGCCAGCTTATCCACACCGCGCATCAGTGCGTTGCGGGCTTCAATTCCGTAAAGAATATCCTTTGCCATAATCCTTCAATCCTCCATTATTCTACAATTGCGAGAATGTCGCTCTGTCTCACGATGGTATATTCCGTGCCGTCCATTTTGACCTCGGTGCCCGAATATTTTCCGGTGATCACCTTGTCTCCGATCTTGACCTCCATCGGGATCAGCTTTCCATTATCGTCACGCGCACCGGGACCCACGGCCACCACCTCGGCAACCTGCGGCTTTTCCTGTGCGGATGCGGTCAAAAGAATACCGGTCTTTGTTTTCTCTTCAGCCTCGACGAGCTTCACTACAACTCTGTCGGAAAGCGGTTTGATGTTCATTGTTCAAAGTCCTCCTTATTTGCTTATCTCGAAATATGATTCCTACCACGAATTTAGCACTCGTCGCTTTCGAGTGCTAACTCTTGCTATTATTTTAAACCTTTTTTTGGAAAAATCAAGTCCTTTTTTATAATATTCACATTCTTTTTACAATTTTATTGCTTCGATGAGGGGTTCGGTGCTAAAATCAGACAATCTTCGTCCCGGAATATTAAAAAAAGCCGCGGCATACAATAAATACAGATTCAAATGACACGGCATGGGAGGAAATCGGGGTGTTGAAATGGGTGTTGACGGGCGGCTTGGTGCTCCCGCTTTTGATGATCTGCGGGATCTTTTTTCTCTGCTATTTGCGCTTGCTTCCCTTCCGCAATCCCAAAAAAATGTGGCTTGCCATGCGCACACCCGCGCCCGATGGATCGGTAAGTCCCTTTCGCGCCGTGATGCTGGCATTGGCGGGAACGCTCGGTGTCGGAAACATCGTCGGTGTGGCAAGCGCCATTCGCATCGGCGGTGCGGGCGCGATCCTTTGGATGTGGCTCGCCGCACTGATCGCCATGATCCTGAAATATGCCGAGATCCTGCTGGCGGTGGCTCACCGTCGCGAAACCGCAAAAGGCTTCTTTGGGGGCGCGTATTATTATATGAAGGATTATTTTGTGAGCCGTGGGCTACACCGAATCGCGATCGTGGCATCGGTGACGTTTGCCGTCCTGATGCTCGTTGAGGCGCTCGGAATGGGCTGTGTCATACAGGTCAACGCCATCTCCTCCGCCTTTGAGGGAGTGTGGCAGATCCCAAAATGGATCACGGGCGCGCTTTTGGCTCTGCTCACACTTCCCATCGTGCTGCGTGGCACAAAAAGCATCTCCGCGCTCACCGAGCTGCTCGTTCCGATCATGACGGGAGGATACCTCATTCTTTCGATCACCGTTCTGATTCTGCGCCGCGATGCCGTGGGAGCTGCCTTTTCCTCGATCTTCCGTGAGGCCTTCTCCCCACAAAGCCTCGGAGGCGGACTCCTCGGCTTTCTGACCTCCCGCGCATTGCGCGTCGGAACGATGAGAGGTCTGCTTTCCAACGAAGCCGGATGCGGAACCGCCCCGACCGCGCATGCCGCGGCTCACACCATTGCCCCTGCCGCGCAGGGCGTTTGGGGGATCTTTGAGGTGTTCGTGGACACCATTCTGCTCTGCACCGTCACGGCGCTGGTGATCCTCGTCGGATTTCCAAACGCCACACTCTTTGAGAGTGACGCCATCATGACCGCCATCCGTGCCTATTCGTCGGTGCTCGGCGGGTGGTCGGAATGGTTCTTCTGTGTCGCCATCCTTTGCTTTGGATTTGCCACAGTGCTCTGTTGGGCAAGCTACGGTCTGGAAGCATTGGCGTTTCTTTCGCGTCGCCCGCTTCTCCGCCTGCTCTATCTCCTCATTCTTGGCCTCTGCTGCTTTCTCGGCGCCATCACCGCCCCCGAGACCGTCTGGACGGTCTCGGATTCCGCTCTCGCAATCCTGACCACTCTCAATCTCCTCATGCTGCTCCTGATGCGCCAAGAGATCCGACAAGAAACGGTCGGGTATTTTAAAAAATAATCTTGCGCCAAAAAGATTGTGGGGGCTTCTTTCAAGAAGTCCCCACAAAACAAATTAAACGGATCAGGTCGTATAGTTATCGAAATAGCCCTGAATGAAGACGACGGGAGTACCCTTGTCACCCGAGCCACTGGTCAGGTCGCAGAGCGAGCCGATGAGGTCGGTGAGCTGACGAGGGGGAGTTCCCTGTGCCGCCATATTTCCGACAAGAGAGCCGCTCTTTGCGCGGATGCTTGCCGAAATGGCCTCCTTGAGCGCCTCGCCGGACAGATCCTTGTAGTCATTATCTGCAAGATATTTCAGCTTGAGCTCGTTGGGCGTGCCCACAAGTCCGTCGGTAAACGCGGGAGAAACAACCGGGTCGGCAAGCTCCCAGATCTTACCCTTGGGATCCTTGAATGCACCGTCGCCGTAAACCATGACCTCGACGTGCTTGCCGGTTGCCTTCAGTATCCGAGCCTGAATATCCAACACAAGATCCTGACACTCTCTCGGAAAGAGCTTGACCATATTCTCAGTCGACTTGTTCGAGCCGAGCAGACCGTATTTTTCGTTGCATCCGCTACCGTTGATAGGCGCGTTCAGAATGTCATCCAATCCGCAAACCACCTTTGCGCCGGCAGCCTTGAGGATTCTCTTGGTGCGCGCACGGGTGTGAATGTCGCAGGTCAGAACACAGTCGGTATAATCCAGGATCGCCTTTGCCTGGTTGGCAAAGATCACCTCGACCTCGGCACCGCAGGAGCGGATGAGATCCGAATAATAGTTGATATAATCCACACCGGTAAACTCGAGTTTGGTCTCCTCTCCAAACAGTTCGCGGTAACGCTCCAGCGTCAGCACGTCACTGTAAGGATTGACTCCCGCCGCATCGATCTGATCCAACGTGATCAGCGAGTTTCCAACCTCGTCGGAGGGATAGCTGAGCATCAAAACGATCTTCTTGACGCCCATTGCGATTCCGCGCAGACAGATTGCAAAGCGGTTGCGGGACAAAATCGGAAACAGGACACCGACCGTCTCTCCGCCAAGCTTTGCACGCACGTCTTGTGCGATATCCTCGACAGATGCGTAGTTACCCTGTGCGCGAGCCACGATCGACTCGGTCAGCGAAATGATGTCGCGGTCGCGGATCTCAAAGCCCTCGCACGCGGCTGCCTCCAGCACGCTGTCGGTCACGATGGCGGCAAGGTCGTCTCCCTCGCGGATGATGGGGCAACGAATGCCTCGGGATACGGTACCTACTCTACGTTCTTTCATAGCCATTGTTTTCCAAACCCTTTCTTTACGGACGCCGTCAAACGGCAAAAATGCACCAAACATCGGCGTCTTCATTCAAAAATGAATGATTTATTTTTTTACCCTAATATTATAAACTTTTTTTACTCACTTGTCAAGTAAAATTTGATCGAAAAATACGATTTATTTGGATATATTATACCAGCTCGAACTCAACGAAACATTCGGGACGGTGGTAATCGGGCTCCGGCCGTTCAATGTGCGCAAAGCAGCCGTAATGCGGGTGATCGGTCAGATCGCCGCATTTATAGAAATTTCCGCGCAAAACATTTCCCTTTCCGTGGCGGTAGGTGGGGATATGCTTTTGGATATATGCCACGGGAACGGTCAGATCGATCTCCCAGCGGTCCTCATAGATCGCGGTCTTCACCCCAAGCATCTCCGCATCGGCGGGATCGATCCTCTGCGAGCGGGCGCGGTCATAGCGCACAGCGTTGTAGACCGCTCCGTTGGGATTGATCTCGAGATTGATATATCTCTCGTCGGTCTCGGGCGCGTACTGCATAAACACCTCCATGCAGCTATCCTGACAGACCGGCGCGTTGTGCGCGATCTCGACCGCACGCAGATTCGTTTCGTAGGAAACGAGATGGAATTTCATCGCATCGTCGTCATAGGATGCCGTCACGGTCGTTTTCGGTGTTGCGGGAAAATCCTTTACCCACGGAAAATCGGCAATTTCAAAGGTCGTTCCCTCTTTTGAGATCGTATATCGTTTCATAACTGTCTCTCCCGGATGATAAAATTGCGGAGCAACCGCATCTATTATTTATTATAACCCAAAATCAAATAAAAGTCAAGAAAAAAGACAAAAACTGCTCTCCAAGCTTCAAAAAAGCCTGAAAAGCAGTTTTTTGTTTCCAAAAATCGAGATCAACCACCCAGATAAGCGTCGCGCACCTTTTCGCTGGCAGCGAGCTCTGCTCCCGTACCCGAAAGCGAGATCGTTCCCGTTTCCATGACGTAAGCTCGGTCGGCGATCGAAAGTGCCTTTTCCGCGTTCTGCTCCACCAAAAGAATGGTCGTTCCCGTTTCGTTGAGGTGCTTGATCATATCAAAGACCTGAGAAACCAGGATCGGAGCCAGACCCATGGAGGGCTCGTCAAGCATCAGAAGCTTGGGGTGACTCATCAGAGCGCGTCCCATGGCAAGCATCTGCTGCTCTCCACCGGAAAGCATGCCCGCCATCTGACTCTTGCGTTCCTCCAAGCGGGGGAAGAGCGTGTAGATCTCCTCCAGATCGCGCTTGATCTGCGAACGGTCATGGGAGGTATAAGCTCCCATGATCAGATTTTCATAAACGTTCAGCTCGGCAAAGATGCGACGTCCCTCGGGAACCTGCGTCAATCCGCGGCGCATGATCTTGTGCGTGGGCTGACCGATGAGGCTTTCTCCGTTATAAAGGATCTCTCCCGACTTGGGATGGATAAAGCCCATGATGCTCTGCATCGTGGTGGTTTTTCCGGCACCGTTTGCGCCGATCAGCGTCACGATCTCACCCTCGTTGACCTCAAAGGAAATGTTCTTGAGGGCGTTGATGACGCCGTAATAAACCTCTAGATTTTTTACTTCAAGCAATGCCATTCCGCGTCCTCACTTTCCGATATAAGCCTTGATGACCTCGGGGTCGCTCAACGCCTCTTTCGTCGTTCCCTGCGCGATCACGGTGCCAAAGTTGAGCACGGTGATGCGATCGCAGATGCCCGACACAAACTTCAGGTCATGCTCGATCAAAAGAATGGTCACGCCAAATTTTTCTCTCAAAAGCTCAACCGTACGGCGCAGGTCCTCGGTCTCGTGAGGATTCATGCCGGCGGCGGGCTCGTCAAGCAGCAAAAGCTTCGGCTCGGTTGCAAGCGCACGCGCGATCTCGAGCTTACGCTGCTTTCCGTAAGGCAGATTGCAGGCAAGCGTGCCGCTCTCCTCGTGCAGATCAAAAATCTCCAGGATCTCGAGCGCGCGCGCCTTCATTTCCCGTTCCACCTGAAAATGACGCGGCAGACGCAAAATGCTTTCCGCCATCGAGCAACGGAACTCTGCACGGTTGTGCAGACCGACCATGACGTTGCGGCGCACCGTCATGTTGTTGAACAGACGGATATTTTGGAAGGTACGCGCAATTCCCTCGTGGTTGATGCGCTCCTGCGACATATGACGCAGCTCCTTGCCGTTGAGGAAAAAGGTTCCCTCGGTGGGCTGATAGACACCGGTCAACAGGTTGAAAATCGTGGTTTTTCCCGCACCGTTCGGTCCGATCAGACCGTAGATCTCACCCTTTTTGACCTGCAGGTTCACACCGCTGGCCGCACGAAGTCCGCCAAAGGAGATGCCGAGATTTTTGGTTTCCAATACGATTTCACTCATGGCGCTCATCCTCCTTCGGTTGATCGGGCTTGATCTCGTTCACAACGAAATCGGTCGAAAGCAATGCGTCCATCTTGATCTTGGTCGGAACAACGTCCCAACGTCCCGTATCGTCGGCATCCTGCTTGGAGAAACGGTTTTTGGTGATCCGCGCGAAAAGCTTCTTGATATTGTAGCGCTCGCGGAAGGCTGCCAGACGGGGCGAGTTGTTGTAAATGACGATCACGATCAGGATCAGCGCATAGATCAGATCCTTCAGCACGGCAAGGTCGCCCGTGAGAACAGTCGCCAGCTTGTTGTTGAGGAAGGTGATCGCGGTTGCCGCAATGATCGAGCCGTTGATGCTTCCCATACCGCCGAGCACGACCATGACGAGGATCTCGATTGAATAGTTGTAGTCAAACGTTGCGCTGGAAACGTTGCTTTGCGTATAGCTGAACAGCACGCCGGCAAAGCCCGCGAAGACTGCCGCAACGATAAATCCGATCAGCTTGTATCTCGTGACGTTGACACCGGTCGCCTTTGCTGCGATCTCATTGTCACGAATCGCCGTGATGGCGCGTCCGTGCTTACTGTAAATCAGGTTTTGAACGACTGCCAGCGTGATCAAAACCAAAACGAAGCAGATAATAAAGAAATACTTCTGATTGAATCGGGGAGTTGCAAGACCGATCGCACCGCCAAAGCTTTCGTCGGAGGTGTTCTGGAAGATCGTTCTGACGATCTCACCGAATGCCAGCGTGGTAATGGCGAGATAGTCGCCCTTCAGACGCAGCGCGGGCAAGCCGATGATAAATCCGCAAATACCTGCACAAAGTCCGCCGACCAAAAGCGAGATGAGGAAGGTCAGAATCCCGTTCCCCAAAGAATCTGCAAGCATCGCCGCGATCTTTCCGCCAAGATAGGCGCCCACGCACATAAATCCCGCGTGTCCCAGAGAGAGCTCGCCCAAAAATCCGACGACCAGACTCAAGGAGACCGCCAAAATGATGCTGATCGCGATCTTTTCCAGATTGAAGGTGGTCGATTTCGGCAGACCTGCGGTCAAAGCCATGACAGAAAACACGATCAAAGCAACGGCGATCACCACATAGTTGAGATAACGCTGCCATTTGAAATTTTTCAGCTTATTCATCATACCTTCTCCCTTCTCTTCTTACCGAGCAAGCCGGTGGGCTTGACGAGAAGAATGATGATCAGAATCGTAAACTCGATGGCATCGGTATAGGGAGCGATCGCAGGGATCGACTGCGCGAAGCATTCGATCACGCCCAGCAAAAGTCCGCCGATCATCGCGCCGGGGATCGAACCGATACCTCCGATGACTGCAGCGGTGAACGCCTTGATGCCGGGAAGAGAACCAAAGGTCGGAGTGATCGTCGGAGACTTGAGCAAGAAAAAGAGTCCCGCCAATGCCGCCAACGCCGATCCGATGGCAAAGGTGATCATGATGATCGAGTTGACGTTGATACCCATCAGCTGTGCCGCGCCCTTGTCCTCGGAAACCGCAATCATCGCACGTCCGGTTTTTGTGAACTTGACGAACAGATTCAGTCCGATCATCACCACCAAGGAGCAAGCCAGAGTGATGATGGTGGAATATCCCACCGCGATCTCTCCGATCTTCAGTGTGCCGAGATTGGCGACCACCACGAACTTGGGAGCCGAACCAAACGCCATCTGTGCGATGCTCTGCAACAGATAGCTGACACCGATGGCTGTGATCAGCACCGCCAGCGGAGACGCACCGCGCAAGGGCTTGTAGGCGACCTTCTCGATCACAATGCCCATCAGCATACAAAAAATGACCGACGCCAGAATGGCGAGCCACGGATTGATGGCGAGGAACACCAAAATGGTATATCCGCCCACCATGATGATGTCACCGTGCGCGAAGTTCAACATTTTTGCAATACCGTAAACCATCGTGTAGCCCAGAGCGATCATCGCATAGATGCCGCCCAGACTCAGACCGTTCACAAACGTAATTAAAAAATCCATATTGCTTCCTTACTCTTTCATGTAACAAACAATTGCTGACGTAAAAACGTCAGCAATTATTTTGATTTGTGTGTTCAGAAAAGGGATTAGCCCTGGGTGTTTTCCTTAACGATGTACTTGATTGCTTCCTTCTGAACCGTACCGTCGGTGCTCCAGGTGATGTGAGATTTCTCGTTGCCCTCACACTTACCGGTGATGCCACGGAACTCGAAGTCGCCATTGAACACGGCAGTCAGCGCGTCACACATATCGGAAGCAGACGTCGTGGCAGTGATCTCCACGCCGTTCTTCTTCGCAACCTTCAGAGCCTCGAAGATCGCATATACGCAGTCGTAAGCAGCGGCACCGAACTGGTTCAGGGGCTCCTTGGACTCGTCGTACTTATCATTGTACTTCTTGATGAAGTCTGCAGCAGGACCCTCGGTCGCGGTAGAGTTGAAGTGAGACAGGTAGGAAATCTCCTGCTTGATGGTGTTGATGTCGAAGTTCTCGATTGCATCGATACCGTCAAAGCCGTCACAGCCGTAGTAAACCTTGATCGAGTTCTCCACGCTGTTCGCCTGGGTCATGAACTGAGATGCGGGAGTGTAGTAGATGGGCATGAAGACGATCTCGCAATCCTTGAGAAGCTGGATCTGAGAATCGAAGGTGGAAGCCTCACCCTGGAACTTTGCCTCGGTCAGCGTGAAGGACGCGTCGAGGTTTGCCTTGAAGTTCTTGTAGATACCGTCGGAATACTCATCATCAGACTTGTAGAATACGCCGACCTTCTTGCCCTTGTAGTTCTCGTTGAAGAACTTTGCGGCAGCAGTACCCTGGTTGGAGTCTGCGAAGCACATCTGGTAGCCGTTGGGGTTCTCGGGGATCTTGTCACCGGTTGCCGAGGGGGTCAGGAAGAACACGTTGTCCTCTTTGGACAGGCTCGCGAACTCAAGGCCGGGCTTGGTGGTGACGGTACCCAGGGAAACCTGCATACCCTTCTCGTAGAGGTCAGCGTACAGGGTGGGAACATTGGTGGCGTCGTGCTTGTCGTCGAGCATAACCAGCTCGAACTCGATGCCGTCAAGTCCGCCTGCGGCGTTGATCTCATCGACTGCGATCTGCGCGGCGTTACGGACTGCGATGCCGTAAATTGCTGCGCCGCCGGTCAGAGGGCCGGTCACGCCGATCTTGATCTTGGTGTTGTCTGCTGCGGGATTGGCGCCCGAGCAGGATGCCAGTGCCATGGTGCCGAGAACCATGATCACTGCCAATGCAATTGTCAGAAGTCTCTTGGAAAGTTTCATAAGAATGCTTCTCCTTAATAATAATTTAGCAAACTAAATTGCTTTCATACATTATACACATTTTTTGCGCGCTTGTCAACAGTTTTTCGCTTTTTTTTCAGCTTTTTTGAATATTTTTTCATTATTTTTTCAATCAAAGAGAAAATTTCCATTCAAAACGCGTATTTTTCAAAAAACGCCTCCGCTCGCACACGTATATATACAGTATTTAAGGAAGAGAATTTAATTTTTTCCTGCTTTTCGATCCCTCTCCCATTGACAAAGGCGCGCACGCATGATATACTTAAAGAAAACGACTTTTTTAAAATTTTTCTGTTTTTTTTGCAAAAGGCTTGACTTTTACCTTGGGTAAAAGTGTATCATATTCCCAACACGAGGCTGCACGTTGCGTGCACGCGTGCAATTATTTCGGAAAGGGGAATCTTTTTTATGAAAAAATCCATCGTCACGATCCTTCTTTGCACCTCACTCTTGCTTTGCGGATGTCAACACACGGGCTCACCGCCCGATGCCGAGTCTCAACCGCCCCAAAAGGAGCCCACACAGAGCGTCACCACAGAAGCTCCGACCCATGAAACCGATCCGCCGACGCTGCAGACTCCGCCGAGTTATTTGGAGGACACCGCCTATCTGGACATTCCGCTTGTCCCCTCGAACGCATTTTCCCCCCATTTGTTCGGCAAATCCGAGGACAATCGCTTCCTCAAAATGAATCTTCCCTCAAAATGGGAAATTTCTCAACACACCGAGGATGAATTTGTCATCCAAAGAGAGGGCAAGCAGATCGGATGGGTGACCTGCCAAGCAACTGCGGACACCGCTGAATGGACACCTGTATCCATCAAAAAGAATACCGTCCTCGGCATTGAGGTCGAGGCATACATCGAAAAAAGCGGCACCGGGAAGACACTTGCCTTCCGTCAACGCTTCCACTATCAATATCGCACCAACACCAAAAGAGCACTGACACTGATACTGGACTATGCGGAGGTCGATGAAAAAGCCAAAGCAAGCCTGATGAACGACATCGCCTTCCACACCATCAGCGCAAACCCCAATCTCGGTGTGCTCTCGGACGCAAAAAAGGAAAGGATCCTGATCCTCGGCAACAGCTTTGTCGGCTCCTCACACGTTGGGGAGATCCTGCGAGAAATGATGCAAAAGAACGGCAAGAGCTGTACCGTCACCGCCGTCTCGCGCGGCATGGCAACGGTGGGGACCTATACCGGCGACTCCTACATGATGGACTCGATCGAGAGCGGAAGCTATGATATCGTGTTCATCTGCGGGTTCTATTCCGGCTCGGAGGTCAATCATCTTTACAAGCTCAAGAATGCCTGTGATGCCTCCGGCACCAAGCTTGCCCTCTTCCCCGCTCACAATGAGGATTCCAACGTGGTAGACACGGCAACAACCGTCTCCTCTGACATCACGTTGATCAATTGGAAGAAGGATATTGAGCTTCTGATCGTGAACGGCGTAAACGTATGGGATCTGTGCATCGATGACTACTACCTTCACAGTACACCCCTGGCAGGATACGTCGGTGCGCACGCGATCTATCGTGCGATGTACGGCACCGTTCCCACGCAACCGCTCTCAAGTTCCATCAGCCAATCCTACGTCAACGAAAAGCTTGGAGAATACGTCCACACCGGATTGATCTCCTATTTCCCCCTGGAAGCACTCCACTTTTTCGACTGAAGACCGAGAAAAACATGACATAAATAAGGAGAAAAGCCATGAAAAAATTCCTGAAGAAAACAGGTCTGTGTCTGCTTGCCGCTCTGATGCTGCTCGGCACTCTTTCTTCCTGCGTTCAGAAGCAGAGCGCGGTGCAAGAAAGACTCCCCTTCGAGGAGGTTTACAACACCTCCTTCATCATGCACCATCCAACGGCATACACGACCGCCAAGCAGATCGCGCTTCCCGCAGGAAAAACACAAACGCTGAAGGTGGGCGACGGCTTTCTCTCCTATCTTGATAACGAGAATCACTATTGCATTTACGGCATCGACAGCGGCAGCGTTGTGCTGAAGCTCGACACGGCAAGGATCGAAGATAGTGCCGACGTCTCGCTCCAAAACGGCGATCTTTCCTGCATCCGTGTGATCGAAACCGATCCCGAAACCAAGGCAAAGACCACGTCGGTCTACAACAAGCACGGCAAGCTTCTCTGCTCCGGCGCGGGCATCCTTTCGATCCGTACCGCCAAGAACGGATTTACCTTCGGCGGAAGATACTATCACGTCGAAAACGACGAGATCAAAAAGGAATTCGCCTTTATCAATCCCACGGCGTGCCAAGCCGTCTATGACGACACAATCCTTTCGATCCGTGATTCCTCCGCTATCTATTATAACGAAGACCTGAAGGTCATCGCGAGCTACACGCTGCCAAAGGGAGCCGAGAGCCACACCTTTTATCCTCTGAGTGACGGTAAGCTCCTTGTGCAGTACTCGCTCCAAAGCGGATATCTTTCCAAAACATACATGAAGGATGACATCGCCTTTGCGCTTTACCACGAGCTTTTTGATCCCACGACCGAAATCACCCAGCGATTGGATCTTGGAAACGTCTATATCTGTGACGTTCTCAACCGAAAGCATCACAGCGCACTCCCCCTCCCCTCTTTTGAGGAGGTTTTCACGGAAAAGGTCGAAAACGTCATTGCATATTCTGCCATCATTGACGGTCGGATCGACAGCTCGGTCACTCACAGCGCACTCCTTGGCAACGACGGCGCACTGGGGGCTTCCCTGGAATACGTCGAAGGCCAAACCGGTCTGATCCTTCCCCTGCGCAACGGAAATTACTATGCTCCCACCAAGAACGGCTACACGATCCTTGACACGAAGGGATCTGCGATCTGTGAAATCGAGTCGCTTGAGCTCGTCACCGAATTCGGCTTCCTTGCCTCCAGAAGGATCTACAACAAAAGCTTTCATCTCGTCCGGAGCGTTGCCGACGGAAGCCAGACTGTGCTCAGCGATGACAACCGCGTCGCCACCTTTTATTGCAATCGATTCGAGGACGGCACCACGCGCTATTACCGATACGACAAAAACGGTGACGCCGAGATCCTGCCGCCTCCGGGAAGAGTGTTTGTGACGTCTCCTTACACGCTCTCGATCGTGAACTCGGCCGATTGGAGCTTTTACGTCACCGAGCACTACGACGCAAGCGCCGAAAAGCCGTTTGCAACCACTCCGCTTTATAGCTTCTATAGCCTCTACGGTGATCATCTTTTCACCACCAAGACCTTCAGCGTACGCTACGTCGCCGAAGGAGAACATGCCGTTGTGTGCCGAATTTTGGACGCACAAGGAAATTATCTCTATATGCGACTTGCGAGAGAATAATCCTTTCGTAAATCACCCCATCAAATCAATCATTCATCAAACAGGAGAAAGCACATGAAAAAAACAATGAAAAGACTCGCTCTTTGCCTGCTCGCCGCACTGATGCTGCTCGGAACGCTTGCTTCTTGCGTCCAAAGGAAGAGCGAAGCAAAGGATCCGCTCCCATTTGAAGAGGTCTACCAATCCTCCTTCACCATGCCCTTCCAAAAGCCCTACACGACCTCCACTCCGCTCGATCTGGACTACACGGTGACGAGCGGCGGGTGCATCCTCGTTTACAGAGCCGAGGAACAGTATTGCTTTTATAACGTCGACACCGCTCAAGTCGTTCTGAAGATCGATAAAAACAAGATCGCCTCCACAAGCACCGACATCTCGTTCTCCGACGGCGACGAAAATTATATCCAGATTGTCGAAACCCATCCCGAAACCAAGGCAAAAAGCACCCTGATCTACAGCGAACGAGGCAAGCTTCTCGCCTCTGCTGAAGGGTCTCTGCCCCTGACCACCTTCGCAAACGGCATCGTGCTGGACGAAAAGCTCTATTACATCGAGAACGACGAGGTGAAAAAGGAGATCAACCTCCCGCCCTTTGCCGATTCTGCGACAACCTACAGCTTCATAAACGGTCTGATCGTGTCGATCACCCAAAGAGCCGTCACCTATTACGACGATGATCTGAAGATCACCGCGCGCTATGAGATCCCCGGACACGCCTTTCGCTCCACGGTCCACTCCCTGAGCGACGGCAAGATCCTCGCGCAATATATCACCCTGTGCGATATGACCTCCAAAAAATACGATTACATGGACTCCGATGGAAAAAAATACACGATTCACCGCGAGCTCTTTGATCCCGCGACCGGAAAGATCGAAAAGCAGGATACGAACGGTATCATCTTCAACCAAATTCTCAACAAGGAAAAAAACTCGATGCTCGGCTTCCGCTTTGAGGATATTTACACCGATAAGGTGGAAAACGTCCTCACCTACTCCACCATCGTCGACGGTGTGGTCGACTACTCGGTCCAGCACGTCGCTCTCCTCGGCAACGACGGACAGATCGGCGCATCCCTGGAATACGTTGAGAACCAGACAGACCCCATCATCCCCTTGAACACCGGCTATTACTGCGCCCCCACCAAGACCGGATATACCATCCTCAACACCAAGGGCGAGGCGGTCTATGAGGTTCCCACAATAGAAAACGCCACCGATTTCGGCTACGTCAACGCCCTCGGAACCAAGATCTATGACTCCAATTTCGAGCTTGCACTCAATCTCTCCGACAAAGGATACAAAATTCTGAGCATTGCCAACGATCTCGCCGTGTTCTATCTCCACAAACCCGACACAGGCGGCACGCACTATTACAGATATGACAAGAACGGTGCGGCAGAGATCACACCTCCCGAGGGAAGAATCTTCAAAAACGGATATTCCACGGTTCAGATCTATCAAAACACAGGCTACTACGTCACCGAGCATTACGACGCAAGCACCGAATCCCCCTTCTCCTCGGAGCCCTCTTACAGCTTCTACGGACTCAACGGTGATCTTCTCTTCACGACAAAGGATCCCAACCCACAGATCATCGCCGACGGTGAAAATGCCATGGTGGTCAAATATCTGAGTGCAAAAACCGGAACAAACCTCTACCTGCGCATCACGAAAGGATAATGTCCTTGTCAAAACAAAACAAAAAACCGATACGGAATTTGGCTGTTATTCTTAACGGAGAAATTGCAAACACAAAAATTTCGGCAGAGGAATTGTTTCTTCTGCCGATTTGTGTTATAATGGGAGCAGCAAAAAAGCCTTCCTCCGGGAGGAAGGTGGCACGCGAAGCGTGACGGAAGGAGCCTGCGTAACTTTAGGTTTGCACTAAATTCATTGTAACGCGCTCTCCCTCAGTCAGCTTCGCTGACAGCTCCCTCCCGGAGGGAGCCTCAGGATGCACTCAACCTTAGGGGTATAGACTTAGCTCTATGCCTTTGTAA
>JAZSJS010000130.1:0-21806 GCA_045534435.1 Eubacteriales bacterium | reverse complement strand
TCAAAAAATTTCGCAATAAGGGAAAGCTCACCGAGGCTGATGTCAAGGCGGGAATGCGAGAGATCAAGCTCGCGTTGCTGGAAGCCGACGTCAACTTTAAGGTGGTTCGTGACTTTATCAAGATCGTATCCGAGAGAGCAGTTGGAAGCGAGGTTTTAGAATCGCTCCTGCCCGCACAGCAGGTCGTTAAGATCGTTAACGAGGAGCTGACGCGGTTGATGGGCGGCTCACAATCGAAGCTGACTATTTCGTCTCAGCCTCCCACCGTCATTATGATGGTCGGTTTGCAGGGCGCGGGTAAGACCACGCACGCGGGAAAGCTGGCAGGACTTTACAAGAAGCAGGGAAAGCGACCGCTTTTGGTTGCGGGTGACGTCTACCGTCCCGCCGCGATCAAGCAGCTTCAGGTCGTGGGAGAAAAGCTGGATATTCCCGTGTTCACCATGGGAGACAAGGTTTCCCCCGTGCAGATTGCCAAGGAGGGCGTCAAGCACGCCATCCAAGAGGGCTTCGACATTGTGTTCATCGATACCGCAGGACGACTGCAGATCGATGAGGTCCTCATGGAGGAGCTGAAGAACATCAAGGCGGAGGTCAATCCCGCCGAGATCCTTTTGACGGTTGACGCGATGATCGGTCAGGAATCGGTCAACGTTGCCGAAACCTTCAACGATCTTTTGGATATTACGGGTGTGATCCTGACCAAGCTTGACGGTGACACGCGAGGCGGTGCGGCGCTTTCGATCCGCTACGTCACGGGCAAGCCGATCAAATTTGTGGGTATGGGAGAGAAGCTGGATACCATCGAGCCCTTCCACCCCGATCGCATGGCGTCGAGAATCCTTGGTATGGGAGACGTTTTGACGCTGATCGACAAGGCACAGGCTGCTTTTGATGAGAAGCAGGCGGCGGAGCTGGAGCAGAAGATGCGTCAGCAGAGCTTTACGCTGGATGATTATCTTGAGCAAATGAATCAGATCAAGGGGATGGGAAATCTCGAACAGCTGATGGGAATGATCCCCGGAATGAAGCCGGGCGCACTCAAGGATGCGAAGATCGACGAAAAGGCGCTCGCACATACCGAGGCGATCATTCACGCAATGACGCCAAAGGAAAGGGCGAAGCCCGAGATCATCAACGCGTCGCGCAAGAAGCGCATCGCGCAGGGATCGGGAACCTCTGTCGAGGAGGTCAACAAGCTTCTCCGCCAATTCGAGCAAATGCTCAAGATGATGAAGCAGTTCTCGGGAATGGGGAAGACAAAGCAAGGAAAGAAAATGCTCGGAAGAATGAAGATGCCGTTCTGATTTCACCGTTCATTGATATAAAAAACAATTTTATTTATTTTTTGGAGGAAAACAAATCATGGCAGTAAAAATGAGACTGAGAAGAATGGGCGCAAAGAAGGCTCCCTTTTATCGTGTGATCGTGGCAGACAGCCGCTCTCCCAGAGACGGTCGTTTCATCGAGGAGATCGGTTACTACAATCCGCTGACCGAGCCCGCTGAGATCAAGATCGACGCTGAGAAGGCAAAGAAGTGGATCGACAACGGCGCACAACCCACCGAGACTGTAAAGTCCCTCTTGAAGAAGAGCGGTATCGTTGACTGAGTCCTCCCGGAAGGAGAACAACGATGATAAACTTGCAGGAAACGTTGGTTGACATTGCAAAGGCGATCGTCGATACCCCCGAGGAGGTGCGTGTCACGCAGACCGAGGACGAAAAGTCCATCACGCTGACGCTGACCGTGGCTCCCGACGATATGGGTATGGTCATCGGCAGACACGGCAAGATCGCCAAGGCGATTCGCACCGTGATCAAGGCAGCCTCTGTCAACACCGGTAAAAAAGTGATCGTGGACATTGAGGATCAGAAGTGATCTGCAGTCCAAAAAATCCGCACACCGAGCGTGTGCGGATTTTTTTATGGTTCTGTCACATCAAATAACGGATCTTTTGAAAGAACGATTGGCCAACCGAAGGGTGGGAAGAGAAGAAGCCTCTCCGTCACACCGCATGGCGTGCCACCTCTCCCGAGAGGAGAGGCGAAATAACATACCGTTTGGACATTCATATGAAAAAGTAAATTTATCATCTTTTTCTATACCGAGTCTGCAATTAGCAGCGTTTCCTTCAATGGCTATTAATTCAAATCCCCAATCTTCTACAATCCATTTTTTCATAGTTTGTTCTCCTTTGCGGTGTTAAGGGAAGCAATCAGCATTCTTTTGATTTCTTCCGCCAAAGAAAGAAGCTTATCAAAATCATAAACAATTAAATTTGTCCTTTTTAACAAGGTATCATACTTTTTAATAAAAATCAATGCTTTTCGACCAAAGTGCCATTGGCGCGGGAGAAAAGCTACCATTTCTCTTCTCTTTTCTCTCTTATCTCTTATCTGGAAAAGTCGCGCGGGGAGATTTAGAGAAAAGTGAAGAGTGAAAAGAGAAGAGTGAAGAGTACAAAAAGAAAAAGCCGCTTACGCGACTTTTCTTTTTGGTGGAAACAGCAGGGCTCGAACCTGCGACCTCACGGATGTGAACCGTGCGCTCTGACCAACTGAGCTATGCTTCCATGATGCAGCTTTTTATTTACGCATGATATTATATCACAGATCTTTTCAAAAAGCAAGTCTTTTTTGAAGATTTTTTCAAAAAAAATGATAATTAAAACTTTTGACAAAAATCGGGGAAATGATTGACAAAGCAAAACGGATTTGCTATAATGTGTTAAACCTTTGAAAAAGATGATTTTTCGGTCGAAATTCCATCTGATTTGAGTGCTTTGAGGTGCTGTCGACCGCACCCTTTTCTTTTGTGTGTGAATAAATATATTTACGAAAATGCAAAAAAAGTTGACGATTATGTAAATACAATTCTGTGGAGATATTGTATAATGTAGCTGTCAACTAAAAAAATAAAAAACAAGGGGACAACAAACATGAAAGACGAAATGATCTGGTCGTATCTGATCCATCTGAGCACTCACATGTGGAGTGACGAATCCTACAATGATCGCAACCCGCTTTGGTATGGCAGCAAGTTCAGTCACACCAACAATGTTGACATCAACACGTGGGATACCATGATGAAGTTTCTGGCAGAGCGTCAGTACAACGTGGTCATCATCGACCTCGGCGACGCCGTCAAGTACGAGTCTCATCCCGAGATCGCTGCTCCCGACGCATGGGACAAGGATTTCCTGAAGAAGAAGCTGGACGAGATCCGCGCTCTTGGCATGGAGCCGATTCCGAAGCTCAATTTCTCCTGCGGCCACCACACCTGGCTCAAGATGTACAACCGCATGGTTTCCTCTCCCACCTATTATCAGGTCTGTGCAGATCTGATCAAGGAGGTTTGCGAGCTGTTTGGTTATCCTCGCCTCTTCCACATCGGCTTTGACGAGGAAGTGGAGAGAAAGCAGCAGGACGTCGAGAAGGTCGTTGTTCGCGGACCGAAGCTCTGGTGGCACGATCTCTTCTTCATCTGCAAGGAATGTGAAAAGCACGGTGCTCGCCCCTGGATGTGGTCCGACTACTTCTGGGAACCCGAAAACGAGCAGATCTTCCTCAAGAATATGTCCAAGTCGATCCTCCAGTCCAACTGGTTCTACGATTCCTTCCAGGATTGGCCCGACAACCATCCGAAGCGTTACGGCTTCCGCATCAAGACCTACGAGATCTTCAACGAGATGGGCTACGACCAGGTTCCGACCTGCTCGACCTGGCAGAAAACGCACAACTCGGTTCACACCGTCGCATTTTGCAAGGATCACATCAGCGCCGATACGCTCAAGGGCTTTATGACCGCTCCTTGGGTATTTACCACTGCCGACGAGATTTACCGTCTGCAGGATGACGCACACCGCCTGTACGTCGGACGCAAGAAGTATTATCCCGAAACCTTGAAGTGATTTTTCCAAAAAACAGAGAATAGGGGAATGGATATGAGTAACGAATTAATGTGGTGCGCGTTCGTTTATCTAAGCGAGCACATGTGGGATGATGAATACACCGAGCCTCGAGGATGGTATTTGGGGCAGCATTATAAGCCGAACAACAGCACCGAGGTTGAGGCTTGGGATACTTACATGAAGTTTTTAGCGGACCATCAGTACAACACGGTGGTCATCGACCTCGGTGACGGTATCAAATACGAGACGCATCCCGAGATCTCCGCGCCCAATGCATGGACGAAGGACTTTATGAAAAAGAAGCTCGACGAGATCCGTGCGCTCGGAATGACGCCGATCCCGAAGCTGAACTTCTCCTGCGGACACATGACCTGGATGAAGGTCTACAACCGTATGGTCTCCTCGCCGCCTTATTATCAGTTCTGTGCGGACCTGATCCAAGAGGTTTGCGAGCTGTTCGGCTACCCCAAGCTCTTCCATATCGGCTTTGACGAAGAGGTCGCGAGAAAGCAGCCCTATGAAAAAGCTGTGGTGCGCGGCGTGAAGCTTTGGTGGCACGATCTGTTCTTCATCTGCAAGGAGTGCGAAAAGCACGGTGCTCGCCCCTGGATGTGGTCCGACTATTTCTGGGAGCCCGAGAACGAGCAGATCTTCCTCAAGAACATGTCCAAGTCGATCCTGCAGTCCAACTGGTATTACGATACCTTCACCGAATGGCCCGAGGATCATCCCAAACGCTACGGCTTCCGCATCAAGACCTACGAGATCTTCAATGAGATGGGTTACGATCAGGTTCCGACCAGCTCGACCTATCAGAAGCAGCTCAACTCCTATCAGACGCTGGCGTTCTGCAAGGACCGCCTGGATCCCGCGCATCTCAAGGGCTTTATGACCGCTGCATGGTGCGGAACGAATAAGGACAGTACGCTGTATTTCATGAATGACGCTTACCGTCTCTGGGCGGCACGTCGCGACGTCTATCCCGAGACTTTGAAAAAATAAGATTAATAGGAGATAATTTCCATGGCAAACGAGATGATCTGGGCAACTCTTGTGCATCTGAGCCGTCATATGTGGTCAGATGAGACAAACGAGCCGATTTGGTATTTGGATCCCCCCTACAACCCTTGCAACTGCATTGACGTCAATTACTGGGATCAGTATATGAAATTTATGGCAGAGAAGCAGTACAACACCGTGGTCATCGATCTGGGTGACGCCGTCAAGTATGAGTCTCACCCCGAGATCTCCGCGCCCGACGCATGGGACAAGGATTTTTTGAAGAAGAAGCTCGACGAGATCCGCGCGCTTGGAATGACGCCGATTCCGAAGCTGAACTTCTCCTGCGGCCACATGACCTGGATGAAGATCTACAACCACATGGTTTCCTCGCCGCCATACTATCAGTTCTGCGCCGATCTCATCAAAGAGGTCTGCGAGCTGTTCGGCTATCCCAAGCTCTTCCACATCGGCTTTGACGAGGAGGTTGCCAGAAAGCAGCCTTATGAAAAAGCACTGGTGCGCGGAGAAAAGCTCTGGTGGCACGATCTGTTCTTTATTTGTAAGGAGTGCGAGAAGTGGGGTGCCCGTCCCTGGATGTGGTCCGACTACTTCTGGGAGCCCGAGAACGAGCAGATCTTCCTCAAGAATATGTCCAAGTCGATTCTGCAATCGAACTGGTACTACGACCGCTTCACCGAGTGGCCCGAGGATCACTTCAAGCGCTACGGCTTCCGCATCAAGACCTATGAGATCTTCAACGAGATGGGCTACGATCAGGTTCCGACCAGCTCGACCTGGCAGTACAAGATGAACTCCGAGCAAACAGTGGCATTTTGTAAGGATCGCCTCAATCCCGAGCATCTCAAGGGCTTTATGACCGCGGCATGGAAGTACACAGACGAGGGAGACATCTATGCGCTGATGAACGACGCACAGCGTCTCTATCTCGGACGGAGAAAATACTATCCGGAAACTCTGAAATAACATACAAACGAAAAACGGATATTCCTTCCCTCGGGGAGGAGTATCCGTTTGTGAGGTAAAGACAATGCAACTTTCACAAGAGGAATATCGCAGAAGCCGGAGATTGGTCATTCTGGAGGCTGCGGTAGAGTATTTCATTTCGATCTGCGTGACCGGCGCGTTTCTGACGGCATTGATGAACAGCATGGACGTTCCCGCGTCCTTGCAGGGCATCATCAACGCCATCACGTCGCTTGCCTGCAGCGTACAGCTGATCGCGGTTTTCGGCGTCAAGAGGACCTATCCCTGCAAGCGCTGGGTGTGTATTCTGAATCTCGTCAACCAATTGTTGTTTGCGCTTCTGTATTGCGTTCCGACAATTGAGGTCTCACGAGGCGTCAAAATTGCCGCCTTCGTTGCCATGCTGTGCGCGGCATATTTCTGTCAGTATTATCTGACTCCCTCACGCGTCAATTGGCAGATGAATCTGATCGATGACAATCGCCGAGGCGTTTACACGGCAAAAAAGGAGATCATCTCGCTGATCGGTGGCATGATCTTTTCGCAGGCAGCCGGCATCATGTTGGATTATTTCAAGGAAAAGGGAGACATGAGCACCTGCTTCATCATCATGGGTGTCGTGGTGACGATGCTGTCGATCCTGCATCTGGTGATCATGCTGATGACCAAGGAGCCCGAGCCAGAGACCAAGATTCCGCCCAAAAGCTTCCGGGAGATCCTTCATGTGGTGTTTGGGAATGCGGATCTGCGCCGTGTCATCATTTTTGACACGCTGTTTGGAATCGCCAATGTTTCTCTGCATTTTTCCTACGTGTATCTGACCAACACCATGCAGTTCACCTATACCTACATCACGGCGGTCGGTATCGCGCACTCGCTCTTCCGCGCGGTTGTCTCGCCCTTTCTGGGACGTCTGGCAGACCGGAGATCCTGGGCGTACATGCTTCGCATCTGTATGATTGTGTTGGCTATCGGTTACGCGGTCTACACCGTCAGCAGCGCGAGCGAGGTGATCTTCTTCCTGTATCCGATTTTCTCTCTCTGTCAGGGCTTTTCGTCTGGTGGAAGCAACGCGGGAAGAACCAACCTTTGTCTGGACTATGTCGAGCATGAAAACAGACGCTACGTTTTGGGCATCAAGGAAGCGATCTGCGGTGTGGTTTCCTTCCTGGCAACCGTTGTGGCATCCTTGCTGGTGACCTGGGTGGAGAATCGTGGAAACCAGATCTTCGGAATTTCGGTTTATCCGCAGCAGATCCTGTTTGCCCTCAGTGCCGTCATGCTGCTTGCATTGGCATTCTTCTTCCTGCCGAAGCTGAAAAAACCGACCAGACTTTTATAAAATACGCAGTCTTTTTTCGGGACGGTGAGGCGGAGTATTTTCCGCAAGCACCGTCCCGATGCGTTTTTGAGGACGGCGTCTTTTCTGTTTTTCTTTCGTGAAAAAATGACGGAAAAAGTAAAAAAACACGCGAGAGCGTCTTGACAAAAAATATTTTTTTTGATATAATATATAAAATATATTTTTAAATATATCGGAACAAGGAGATGTGTAAAATGAATTTCAATGAAAAATTTGTGAAAGAAGGACTTACGTTTGACGATGTTTTGCTGATTCCCGCAAAAAGCGACGTTTTGCCTGCCGACATCTGTCTCAAAACCAGACTCACCAACAAGATCACGCTCAACATTCCGCTGCTGAGCGCGGCGATGGATACGGTCACCGAGGCTGACATGGCAATTGCAATGGCTCGTGAGGGTGGCGCGGGTGTCATTCACAAGAACATGAGCATTGAACGTCAGGCAGAGCAGGTGGATCGCGTCAAGAGAAGCGAAAACGGCGTCATTACCAATCCGTTGTTCCTGCATCCCGATAACTTTGTTTACGAAGCTGAAAATCTGATGCACAAATTCCGTATCTCCGGTGTTCCGATCTGCGACGAGAACAAGAAGCTCGTCGGAATCATCACCAACCGCGATATGCGCTTCCTGGTGGATTTCAATGTCAAGATCAGCGAGGTCATGACCAAGGAAAATCTTGTGACGGCTCCCGTCGGAACCGATCTGGCAAAGGCGCAGGAGATCCTGCGCAATCATCGCATCGAAAAGCTGCCGATCGTGGATGAGACCGGAACCCTTCGCGGACTCATCACCATCAAGGACATTGAAAAGGCAACCAAGTATCCCAATTCTGCAAAGGACGCAAAGGGCAGACTCATCTGCGGCGCGGCAATCGGCGCTACCAAGGATGTAACCGACCGCGCGCGTGCGCTGTTGGAGGCAGGCGCCGACTTCCTGATCCTGGACTCTGCTCACGGCCACTCCGCCAACATTCTTCGCAGCCTTGCAAGAGTGAAGGAGGCGTTCCCCGAGGCACAGGTCATCGGTGGTAATATTGCAACCGCAGAGGCTGCAAGAGACCTGATCCTTGCCGGTGCGGATGCCGTCAAGGTCGGTATCGGTCCCGGATCGATCTGTACCACCCGTGTCGTAGCAGGCATCGGCGTGCCGCAGATCACTGCGATCTTCGATGCGGCGGAAGAGGCTGCAAAGTATAATATCCCGATCATTGCCGACGGAGGAATCAAATATTCCGGCGACATGGTCAAGGCAATCGCTGCGGGTGCAAACGTCATCATGGTCGGTTCTCTCCTTGCCGGCTGTCAGGAAAGCCCCGGAGACGAGGAGCTGTATCAGGGCAGACGCTTCAAGGTCTACCGCGGAATGGGCTCGATCGCTGCGATGGAAAGCGGCTCCAAGGTCCGTTACTTCCAGGAAAACAACAAGAAGCTGGTTCCCGAGGGCGTCGAGGGACGCGTACCTTACAAGGGCGCGCTGGCTGACACCGTTTATCAGATGATGGGCGGTCTGCGCTCGGGTATGGGCTATTGCGGAGCCCCCGACATTGAAACCCTGAAAGCAACCGGCAAATTCGTTCGCATCACCAATGCGGGACTTCTCGAGTCTCACCCCCACGACATCAACATCACCAAAGAGGCTCCCAACTATTCCTCTCAGGGATAAGCAAGAAAAATCAAGCGACCTTCCGATTTTCGGAAGGTCGCTTTTTGTCATTTGGATGCACGCGTGGCTTTCAGATAAGTCCGATAACTGCCGTGAAGAGCGTGCACAGCACCACGCCGATCAAGGTCGGCAAAAGGAAGGCAAGAAGCGTCCATCCCCAGCTTCCCGTTTCCTTTTTGATCGTGAGAAGGGTGGTGGAGCAGGGCCAATGAAAGAGAAAGAAGATGAGCACGCAGATTGCGGTCGCCCGTGTCCACCCGTTGGCAACCAAGAGCTCCTTGGTTGCGGCAAGTGAGGGCAGCTCGGTCAGAACACTGTTCGATTGATATGCCATGAGCATGAGCGGAATGACGATCTCGTTTGCCGGAAACCCCAGAATAAACGCCAACAGAATGACACCGTCCAGGCCCATCGGACGGGCGATGGGATCAAGGATCGAGGCAGCGTGTGACAGGAGTGTGACGTCACCGACCGTGACATTGGCAAGAAGCCAGATCACAAGTCCTGCGGGTACTGCAACGGCGATCGCGCGACCGAGAACGAAGACCGTGCGATCGAAGATCGAGCGCACCAAGACTCTGCCCACCTGTGGGCGGCGGTAAGAGGGAAGCTCCAGCGTGAAGGAGGAGGACTTTCCCTTCAAAAACGTGCGAGAGAGCAATCCTGTCGCGGCAAAGGTTGTGAGAATGCTGCACAGAATGAGAAGCGTCAGGAGCAAGGCAGCGGAAAGAGAGGCGAAGGGCGTACCCGAAAAGCCGATGAAGAACATGGTCAAAAGGGCGATCAGGGCGGGAAAGCGTCCGTTACAGGGAACGAAGCTGTTGGTGAGGATCGCCAGCAGTCGCTCGCGCGGGGAATCGATGATGCGGCATCCCACCACCCCGGCGGCATTACATCCAAAGCCCATGCACATGGGTGGTTGATATTAGGATATTATTTTTCAAGAAAGAATGCGTTCGGGGGTGCCAAGATTCAATAGCTTGAACCTTTTTTCTGTGAAAAGATCGTTCGGGCTATTTTGTCTTTTTGAGAAGTTTGGGCGCTTTCTACGTTGAGCTATTATAGAAAGGAAGACAGACCGCATCAGGTGCGATCTGTCTTTTCCTTTTGTTTCCGTTTGACTACCTCATTTTGCTCTCGCTCGAGATGTGTTTTTGGAAGTTATGAGACGAAATTGTTTTTTATTTTTTAAAAATACAAAAAAATCAAAAAAACTATTGCAAATTTTCAATGTTTGTGATATAATGAAAACACAAAAAGGAAAGGAGGGAGAAAATGCCAAGTGTTAAGCTTTTGAAGGAGCCGGGCTTTCTTTATGATCTGCATTATTTGTTTTATGCAAACTTCAATTCGCAGATTTGTGTGGACGGTATTGTAGATCCCACGAAAAGAGACTCCTACAAACAGTACCTCCGGGAAACGCTGAAGCTTTTTGGTGAGATTCCCGAGGAGCTTTACGTTTTCTATCATGCGGTCAGAAACAATCGATGTTTCATGACGACCTATTACATGGATCCCTACAAAAATCACTTTGCGACCGATTTCAATTTCAAATATTTGCAAAATGAATTGAAGGACACCGATCAACTGACGAAAAATCTGATTCGCTTTTATTTTCGCGACCTTTCCGAGGAAGCGGTGGAATCTTGTTTTTCTTCTCCTCCTCAGGTGTTTGAAACCATCAAACGCTCCAAATATTCGGGCGAGGAAAAGAGCAAGCTCTATGAGTTCTTCCACGATCCCGAAGCATATTGTCAAACTCTGCAATATGAATTGATGACAAAGGAAGTGGCTCTTTCTTCCTATTATAAAGAGCGTTATGAAATAATTCTCGAAGCCCACAAAAACAACACCTTTGATAAATTGTGTGAGAGTGTTGGTGAATTGAGAGATTTAAGCTTTTTACGAGATGGTGAGCAAACTTTACATACTTCATTTTGTTTGTTGAACAAATACCATATGCACTTGCTTTTTATTGATTATGGTGCAATTTATTTGCTTGGTTATGATTATGCTTCTATTCTGGATGCTCTCTTGCACACAAAAACAACTCTGGGTCTTGAAGATTTGTGCGGTGCGTTGAGCGAAGCAAGCCGTGTGAAAATGTTACACTTTTTGAAGGAGCGCGGTGAGGCAACCTGCAAGGATATAGAAAAGATTTTTCATTTTTCGGGCTCGACTGCATACCATCATATCACGCTGCTCACCAAGGTGGGGGCGGTGAAGGTGCGGAATGAGGGCAAAACCATTTATTACAGCTTGAACAAAAAATTTTTTGAACAGATGAAACAGCAATTTTCGAAGTTTTGCGATGGCTGAGAAAGGATGATGGAGATGAGGAAGTGTTGGAAAAAACCGATGTGCACCACCTGTGGGGCAAAAGAGTTGGCAAGATGCATCAAGGCCGCCGCTTGGTCCGGTGAGGGAATTTGTGATTCCTCTCCATTCCGCTGATCTACCGGCAGCGCACAAAGAGCGCTTTGTCACTGCGTTAATCAAATGACACCGCACAGGTTCGCGACGTACACAGGTTTTGGAAGGATGTTTTCAAGCCGCAATTTTGATTGCTTTGAAACGCTTTCCACAACACCGCTGCACGCTCGGATTTGTGCGGTGTTGTTTTTGAAAAATCTTTGAAACAGGAAACAAGAAACAGAAAAGAAAGGAAAAAGCTATGAAAAAATTAAGATCACTGTCAGTCAAGTCACTCGCCGTCTTTTTGTCGGTTTTGATGGTTTTGCTTTCCTTTCCTTTGTCGGTGTTGGCGCAGGATGCTGTTGCGGATAACACCCAAGAAAGCATCCCAAGCGAAACACTGTTTGAAGTGGTGGAGCAACGCACCGAAACCACAAAGACCTTCCATTTGGAAGACGGAAGCTATTATCTTGCACAGTATGACACGGCAGTACACTATCTCGATGAAAATGCCACGTGGCAGGAAATTGACAACACTTTGTCAACGTCGGGAAGCGAGATTACAACAAGCAACGCAAAGATCAAATTTGCAAAGAAAACCGGTGGCAACAGCGAGTTGTTTACGTTGCACGACGGCAACCGCAAGGTGACGCTTTCCTTGGATGGCGCTCGCAAAAAGGTTGCCGGAAAGATTACGAATTTTGAAGCAGAAGACAAAGAATCGCTTACCAAGCTTCAAAAAATGACGACTTTGGAAAACATATCTGCGTCTGTTCTTTATGAGGATATTTTGGACGGAGTGGACGTGGAATACGTTATCAAGGGTGCCAACGTTAAAGAGAATATCATTGTAAAAGAAGCAAAGGATGCTTACAGCTATTCCTTCACGCTTTCCCTGAACAATCTTTCTGCCGCTCTGAACGAGGATGGCGAGATCGTATTGTCGGATATTGAAAACGGAGCGGCGGTATATCGTATTCCTGCCCCCGTGATGTGGGATGCGGCATCGGTCTATTCGGATGCAGTGGGAATGCAGCTGACCGACCTCGGAAACGGCAAATACACCCTGACCGTCACCGCCGACGCGGCGTGGATCAATGCCGAGGAGCGCGTATTCCCCGTAACCATCGACCCGCCTCTCTACACCGATTCGTCGTCGGTCGCTTCGGATTACTATACGAATGGCACTACAAACTACGCCGGTGCGACTCTGTTGGTCAACAATACCTATACTGCCTATTGGGAAATGGATGATATGCCCACACTTCCGGCATCGGCATACATCACCAAGGCCGAAATCGAGTTGTTCAGCAGTGCTACGGCAACGACGAAGGGCAGTATTGGTGTTTACGATGCGTTGCTGTCCTCGAACAACTATACAGATTATCACACGTTGGACGTGCGAAGCGATGATTATGCAATCGGCAACGGAGAATGGCGCTTTAATATCACCCCGATCGTCAAGGAAGGCTACGCAACGCGCGGCGGCCTGTTGTCGTTGCGCTTTGCGCCGGTGAGCGGCTCGACCTTTACCGGCACGGCACGCTATTCTTCCAACGAGGCGGCAAGTGCCGATCTGAAGCCCACTCTTTGCATCACCTACCGCGACATGAAGGGCGCGGAGGATTATTGGACCTACACCTCCCAAAGTGCAGGCTTTGCGGGAAGCGGCTCGGTCAACCATGCAAACGGAAATCTGATCTTCTCGATTCCCACGCTGACCAGCACCGACGCGCTGATGCCGTTTACGCCCAGCCTGGTTTACAATTCCTCGCTTTGGAACAAGCCTTATACCTACGGCAATGCCCAGACCGCCTATACGACCGCCTCCATGCCGTACGGCTTCAAGCTCAACATCCAGGAAACGCTGATCGAAAAAAAGATCTTGGGAATAGCCGGCGAGCGGTCGGTGTTTATTCTCGCGGACAGCGACGGTACCGAGCATTATTTCATGCCCACGGCATCCGACGCAAATGTCTATGAAGACGAGGATGGCTTGCTGTTGAAATTGGAAAAAGCCACTTCGACTTGTAGCATCACCGACAGCGGCAACAATATCCGCACCTACAAATCGGTCACGGCACCCTCGAACACCGATTCCGCATGGGTATTGCAGTCGATCACCGACAAGAACAACAACAAGGTCGTCTTTGTCCTGGATTCCAACAACCGCCCGACGGAGGTTCAGTTGGTTCCAAATGGGCTTGCGGCGATCACCCAGCTCAAGCTGGCTTACAATTCGAGCGGACGCCTGTGCGTTGTATGGAATCCCACCTCGGGCGAGGGTGTGGTCCTGCGTTACAGCGGCAATTTCCTTGCAAGCATCACGCGCGCACACGGCGCGACTGCGCAAAGCACCTGGAGCACGTTCTATACGAGCGGCAGCGCGACGGGCATCACGAACGACGCCACCGCCACCTACACCTGCAATTCGCAGTATTCGTTCACGGTCAACAATCAGCTGTCCAAATACCGCCTCACGTATAGCCTTTCTTCCAATCGCGTGAACAGCGTTGCGGAGTATGGCAACGGTAGCCTCGGTCAGGAGATTGCATTCACCTACGGCACAAATTCCACCGTGGTTCGCAGCAGCGGTCCCGATGACGTGCTCGAGGATGTCGACATGATCGCCGAGTCCGACGATCTCTTGACGACCTACGGCTTCGACGGCCAGGGCAGAACGATCAGCTGCTACACCACCGACGGCGGCAGAACCACGCTCTACGGCGCCTCCAACGGCACTTACGTCGCCGAGAGCGCGGACAACAACAAGGTCAGAAACCGCATCGAGACCTCGGTGCAAACCACCGAGCAGTCGTCGAACTATCTGCGCAACGGCGGCTTTGAGGACGGTTGGAACGGCTGGAGCAAAACCGGAAACGTCACAAATCCGACCGAGCAGACCAAGGTCTCGTCCATGGGACGCTCGCACGTCGATCTTTCCGTGGATAGCACCAACACCACGGCAACCCTCTCCCAAAACGTCACGCTCGAGCCGGGAGACTACAACCTGTCGTTCTACTACAACACATTCCAAAACGCGGGTGTGTCCGTCACCGTGACGGTGGAATCGTTGGCGCGCTACACACCTTACAGCGTCACGCTCGATCTGCCGATCGACGAGAACAACGCCACCAATGATTATATCTTCCAAAGCCTCAACTTCACCGCCGAGGGCGCATGGGATGAACCCAATCCCGAGCAGTTCCGTGTCAAGGTCACGGTGTCCCATGCTTCCGGCAATACGCAAACGGTCAGCTTTGATAATTTCATGCTCTCCCGCACCACGGGGGCGGCAGAGTTTGACATGCTGCAGGGCGGACATTTTGAAAGCACGGGAACCGCACCCTCTACCTATTGGGGAATCGAAAATTCCACCCAGAGCATCACGGTCGTGGATTCGGGCATCGACACCTTTGGAAAGGTGGTCAAAATCGACGGTAGCTTTGGCAACAACAAGCACGTCTCGCAGAAGATCTATGAGGCGAGCGACCAAATGCGCACGGCATTCGCATCCGGCAGTGCGACGTTAGAGAACCCCGCGCGCACCTTCACCGTGTCGGGCTTTGCAAAGGGAACGGCGCAGGTCTACGGACCCGCAAGCCCGTTTGCCATGATGGTCGGATTGGAATACTACAAGACCAACGGCACGCTCTCGCGCGATTACAAATATTATAACTTCGACAAGGGCATCACCGATTGGCAGTTTATCAGCGGTGCATTCACCACCGATCCTTCCGTGGGATTGCTCAACAAGATCACCGTCACGCTGATCTACGACGATCACCCCGGCGTCGCATATTTCGACAATATCTCGGTCATCGAGGGCGGAAACAGCACGAACTATACCTACAATCCCGCCAACGGATTGATTCAAAAGCACATTCCCGCAAAAGGCTCCGCGACTCATTATGTTTACAACGAAGATAATGAGATCGAACGCGAGATTCACGAAAGCGGAACGGTAATTGATTATGAGTATGGAGCCGAAAATCCTCACCGTTTGGAAAAAACAAGTGTGAAAACCTTTGGCGGCACATACGAAGTATTTGACGATTATTTTGAAGAAGCGCTTGTCTTGGAGTCATATACCGAGTACATCTATGACAACTACGGTTTGTGTATCAATAGCAGAAGCACGGATGTGCAAAATCCTGTCAGATATCTGCAGAGCAGGGCTACTTACCAAACGACCGCTGGCTCGCATATTTTCGGAGTCACGCTGACGGAAATTGATTCGCTGAATCAGAAAACGCAGTATTTTTACCATCAGCAAAACGGCAGATTGCTCGCCACGCTCTATCCGAAGGGGAACGGCGTGACCTATCTGTATGACGAAATCGGAAACCTGATCAACGTCATGCCGGCAGAGGCAAGCGCTTCGTCGTACACAACTGTCACCGGTAGCGCTCAGGTACAATATACCTACGACGCAACCAATCGTTTAAGTATGATCGGCACCGATTCCACGGTATACACCTTCACCTACGACGGCTTTGGTAGCACCACGGCTATTTCGGCGGGTAACAACCAATTGGCATCGTATGAGTATAACGCATACAATGGAAAATTGAAGCAGTTGAACTACGGAAATGGTCTGAAAGTAAAATATTTGTATGATGAGGTTGACAGAATTAGTGAAATATGCTATAATACAGGTGAGAGCGGTGCATTTGAAACGGTCTACACTTATCGGTATAACAGCGGCGGAGAGTTGCATTCCATCACCGATCACGTCAACGATGAAACCACCGTTTACAAATATGACACCGCAGGCAAGCTGATCCACAGCTATATTTACGACGAGCAAGATGACGTCAACCTGTTGGGTACGTATATTCAATATGACGGTCAGTCGCGTGTGATGAGTCTCAGTCATCAGTTTGATTATACGGAGAGTGGAACGGTTGCCAACGGCAGGCTGATCTATGGTTATGAGTACCAAACCGACGGCAATCTGAAAACAATGGTGCTCAAAGACGCTGACAACGAAGACAATGTTGTTTTCAATCTCACCGTCACACCCGCCTACGACAACTATGGCAGAACGACAAGCGTGCAAAGCGTGGCAAAAATCAACGGAGTCAATGCTTTTCAAAGCGATTATTCCTATGATTACAAGACCTATAGTGCTTACGAAAGCGGGCTTGTTGCACAGTTGGTCAGCACGGTGGGGAAAACCGGTTATTTGTCAACTACCACCACCTACAATTATGCCTATGATGCCAACGGAAACATCACGAGCGTAGCAGACGGAAATGGAGTCGTGCAGTATTATTATCACTACGACAACCTCGGTCAGTTGGTGCGTTATGATGATATCGCCGCACAAGTTTCCTATGTCTATACTTACGACAACGCAGGAAATTTGTTGCAGAAAAACTCCTATGAGTATGCTTCTGCTGATACGTTGGGCAGAAGAATCCAACTACAAACATTTTCTTACAGTACCTCTACGTGGGGAGACCTCTTGATCTCTACACCCGATGGCGTTATCACATATGATGCCATTGGCAATCCTACCCATATTTGCCACAATCTTGAGGGGGGCGAGGAGATTCCCGAAAGTGGCGCGTTCCTGTCGTGGCAGGGTAGAGAGCTGACGAAGTATGAGAAGATCGCCAATTATGCAATTGTAGGTACTTACACATATACTTATAATGCAGACGGCATTCGAACCAGTAAAACAATCAACGGTGTTAAGCACGAGTATTTGCTCAGTGGCAGCCAAATCGTTTCCGAAACTTGGACGGAAAACGGTGTCACACATACGTTGATTTACGTCTACGACGAAAAGGGTTCTCCAATCGGATTGCAATATCGCACCGGTGCATATGCAGCAGGCATATTCGATTATTTCTTCTTTGAGAAAAATCTGCAAGGGGATATTGTTGCCATTTTCAATGAGACCGGTGACAAGATCGGAACCTACTCCTACGATGCGTGGGGCGTTTGCACCACAACCAACCTGAGCAACGGAAGCACCGATCAAGCCATTGTAAACATCTACAATCCGTTCAGATATCGTGGATATTACTACGACGTAGAGACTGGGTATTACTATCTCCAAAGTCGTTACTATAATCCTAACTGGTGCAGATTCATCAATGTAGATTCACAGCTTGGAGTTGGATTGACATTGAAGGGATGTAATTTGTATGTATATTGTAACAATAACCCCGTGATTCTGATTGACCCAACAGGCGAATGGCCGGATTGGGGAACGATTGCGGATGTTGCTGTAAACGCGTTTGCTGCTATGGCTGGCGCCAGTGTTGGAGCAGGTGAATTTGTCGTATCTGTATTTGAAACCAAAGGGGATGTTAAAGAGTCCTTTGATCGCGGTGTCGCCAAAGGAAAAAATGTTTATGGGGGAATAAACAACACTGTGAATGCAGTATACTATCGTCATTATGCTGATGAAAATTCTCCATTAGAAGATCCTGCAACCGCTTCTCAATCGGCATATGTCGAAAGAGGATATATCAATCGCTGGGAACGTTTAGACCATACAAAAGCTCAAACCAAAGAAAGTTATTATTCAGCCACCGCTTGGAACTACTATGCGGAGTATTCTGCCCATATGTATGGTTGGTTAACTCTTGGATGGGCTGACCAAAAAGGATATGGTTTTTTGAGTGATTGGGCTGAACGGTGTAAACTAGCTGAAATAATTATTGGTCAAGAAGATAGCCGGGATATTGTGAGAAAAATAAGTAGAATTATAGGAGGACTTGGAATATGAACCATTTCAAAATCTCTTTTTTCACCTTTGTTCTTTTGTTGAGCTTATTGCTTTTTTTGCCGTCATGTACGTATACAGTAGAAGAAAATGGACTGGAAAATTTCAGCATACATGACTCGGAAACCTCTTTGACAAAGTTTTTGATTCCGAATGATTTTCTCAACACATTTCCTTATGTTGACGGTGACTATATTTATTATGATCATTTGTCTCATAACAGGGAATACGAAACAGCTTTATTATATATGAAATATGATGAGGGCGTTTACGAGACAGCAAAAGCATATGTTTTTGAAAACATGGGGTTTGTTGAAGGTGTTGAGGAATCATACAACGGATATATTGTTTTACAAAGAAAATTAAGTTCTGAAATGCAGAAAGACAAGCGTTGCTTTTTTGCCTATTCAGATGAACAAAAAACATTGTTAGCCGTTGGGACTCATATGAATGAATACAATTATACTTCTATCAAAGATTATTTTGATACTTATTTCCCTTTTTACAATTTTGAAGAAGGACAAATCGAAAGATCAAAAGAGAATTCAACGACAGAGACATGAATGAACATGGGTGACTGTTAGCGCGAAAACCGCCGTTGTCAATCTGTGAATCTCCCAAGAGGCACCGAATGTTGATTTTCGGTGCCTCTTTTGGAATATGAAACCAACCGTCTCAGCACCATCACCACCGATTCCACGGTATACACGTTCACCTATGACGGCTTTGGCAACACGACCGGGATCAAGGCGGGGAACAACCAATTGGCATCGTATGAGTATAATGCATACAACGGCAAATTGAAGCAGTTGAACTACGGAAACGGTCTGAAAGTAAAATATTTGTATGATGAGGTTGACAGAATTAGTGAAATATGCTATAATACAGGTACAGGCGGAGCGTTTGAAACCGTTTACTCCTATCGCTACAACACGGGCGGCGAACTTTATTCCGTCACCGATCATACAAGCGGTGAAACTACAATCTACAAATACGACCTGTTCGGCAAGCTGGTTCACAGCTATGTCTACGACGATACCAACGTCAACTTGTTGGGGACGTATATCAAGTATGACGAGCAATCGCGTGTGCAGTATTTGTACCATCAGTTTGACTATGCGGCGTCAAATGTAATTGCCAACAATCGGATTACGTATTATTACGTATATGACGATTCCGGCGATTTGCAGCATCTGTGGCTTTCCGATGAGGCAGGGTTGCAAACCGACTTCAACCTTGTTTACGACAATTACGGCAGAACGACAAGCGTGGAGAACATCACCAAGGTCAACAACGAGGACGCATTTTACACGAAGTATTCCTACGACTACAAGACTGTCAGCAGTCAGGAAAGCGGTTTGATTTCGCAAATGACGACGATGGTGGGCGACGTTTCGTCCAACTCCGACGTCTATACCAATTACTATACCTACGATGCCAACGGCAATCTGACGCAGGTGAGCAGCCAATACGGAACGGTTTTCAATGCCTACACGTATGATGACCTCGGTCAGCTGATCCGCGAAGTCAACTATGCCAAGGACGCCATCTATGAATATGCCTACGACAAAGCAGGCAACATCAAGTCCAAAAAGGAATATGGACTTGAGACCTACGAGCTGTTGAGCTCCAAGACCTTTACCTATGGAAATGCGGCGTGGGGAGACCTGTTAACGGCGTTTGACGGCGACATGATCGAATATGATGCTATCGGCAATCCCATTCGAATCGGCCACTTTGACACGGTCGATGAGCAATGGGAAAATGGCGTGGAGCTGGCATGGAATGGCAGAGAGCTTGTTTCGTACAGAACCTTTGAGCTTGTCAACGGAACACTTACCTACGGTGATAGCCTGTCGTATACTTATAATGCGGACGGTATTCGTACGAGTAAAACCGTTAATGGGGTGAAGCACGAGTATCTACTCAGTGGCAGCCAAATCGTTTCCGAAACTTGGACGGAAAGCGGAGTCACGCATCTCTTGGTGTATCTCTACGATGAAAAAGGTTTGCCGATTGGATTGAAGTATCGTACCAATGCATACACTGCCAATGATTTCGATTATTTCTTCTTCGAAAAGAATCTCCAAGGAGATATCATTGCTGTTTACGACCAATATGGCAACAAGATCGGAACCTACACCTATGATGCGTGGGGAAATTGCACCACAGTTGCAAGAACAGCAAGCAACATCACCGAGCTTTATCGCAACGTGTTAATCAATTACAATCCGTTCAGATATCGCGGATATTTCTACGATGTGGAAACAGGGTTCTACTATCTCCAGTCGCGGTATTACAATCCTAACTGGTGCAGATTTATCAATGCGGATGGGTATGTTTCTACGGGAACTGGTTTGTTGGGTTCCAATATGTTTGCATATTGTAATAATAATCCGGTGATGAATGTGGATCCCACTGGCGAAATTGCAGTGCCTATATTGATTACTATTGTTGTTGCCGTAGTTTTGATTGCAGCTTTAACAAGTTGTACTAGTAGCGAACCTCCGTCTAAGCAAAATCCTTATTCCCATCAAGCTAACTGCTATGCATATGCAATGAAACTTGAGAATGATCCAAGAACAGGAGAGCCCTTTAGGTTAAAACCACAGCCAGGTGATTTTTCTGGCGATGGACTAACTCGCGGCGATTTGCAGGGGGGGCCTGAAATTGTGAAGGAAACTATCAATGCAAAAGTATCGGCTGATGCTGCAGCGTTGAATTTAACCTATACCGAGGTAAATAGTGCCAATCATGTTGCAAAACCAGGGAACTGGGTTGTAGCACTGGTTTATGCAACCGATGGTACGGATTATCATTGGTATCGAAGGAATGATGATGGAACTTGGTCACATAAGCCAGGCGCAACACCTATAGTAAATTGGGATGCTTCTGGAAATCCTATTACAGATCCAGCGACTTGTGATAGGGGAATTTATGATGCTTTTTTGGGATATTATGAGGTTGGTCCGAATTAAAGGGGGCAATGTTATGAAGAGACTTGTTGTTTTATTATCACTTGTTTTAATTTTTGTTTGTGCTTGCACAAATAAATCTCAATTTGAAGTAGGTGACCAAATGAGTCAAGTTAACAAGAAGCATATACCATATATCCAAATGAGTGCATTGTCTGCATATGTAATTGACAAAAATTATTGGATAATTATAAATGACAATGATACGATTCAAAAAATGGTTAGATTTTCCGAAGAAAGAAAATGTATACAAATTCAAAATCTAACGTTGATAAAAAGTAATGACATTGATCAATTTTTAAATATGGGTTTTGAACAAGTAAAAGATATAATTGGTCAACCTCATGTTGATATTGGTAGTGGATTTTATATTCCAAGCTATATAACTGAAGATGCCTATCTCATATGTTTTGAAATTGAAAACGAGATGATATTTGAAGTTATTAAGAGAGATTTGTTCACAAACGAGATCGTTGAGCGTGTGAACACGGGGACAGGGGACGGTTCCTTGTCTCAAAATTAAGAACACGGGCTACGATTCTGTGTCTCCCCCATAACTAACCTCAAGAGGCACCGAATGTTGATTTTCGGTGCCTCGGAGAGGGAACACCTACACCTACAACGCTGACGGAATCCGTACAAGCAAAACGGTCAACGATCTTACGCGCGAGTATCTGCTCAACGGTAGCCAAATTTTGGGTGAGATTATTGGTGGCAATGGGTCGAGTGAGCAGCGAATCATCTATTTGTAC
>JAZSJS010000078.1:0-10248 GCA_045534435.1 Eubacteriales bacterium | reverse complement strand
ATGCCTCAGAAGCCGTAGCCCGCAAGGCTGTAATATGCCATGTTGGTCTGTCTGACGTCGAGTCTGCCGAAGCAAGCGCAGACGGGGACGTTGGAGATGACGTGAAGCGCGTACTGACCGAAGGGGATCTGATATTGCTCCTTGCCGATCGGTCCGTCAAGTCTGAGACAGGTCGTGCGCTCGGCACCCAGATCCAGCGTGATCTTGTCGTAGGGCGCCTTGTCCTCGAAGAGCACCTTGATGGTGATCTTGGCATCCTTTTTGGAGACGTTGGTGATCATCAGCGCCTCGTGTCCTGCAAAATTCGGATTGTCGCCTGCGGGGGGCAGATCTCCGTCACAGAATACCCAATTCTTCTTTCCGTTTTTCATGATGCTCTCTCCTTTACTTTACGTAGTTGAAAAGTTCTTCCTCGAACTCGGGGCAAAGCGGCTCGGCACCGTTCTCGGTGATCACGTAGCAGGTCTCCACGCGCAGACCGTTGAGCGTGGGATGACCGAAGAAGCTGACGTCGACGTTGACGATCATATTCTTCTCAAGCACGTCGTCACTGTTCGGACCGAAGAAGGGAGCCTCTGCCTCCATCAGACCCATGGTGTGTGCGAAGGGGCAGACGAGATACTTCAAATAACCGCCCTTTTCATAGAGCTTTCTGCCCTCTGCGTCGATCTGTCTGCCGCTGTTACCGATCTTGAGCATGCTCTTGGTCAGCTTCATGACCTCGATCATGTTGATCAGGCACTTTCTCTGCTCGGGCGTATATTCACCGCTGACGGGAACGGTGTGTCCGAAGGTGCCGGCATAGCCGTTGACGCGGGGAGCGATTCCCAGCATGACCATCTCTCCGTTCTCCATGATCTTGTTGGTGGCGGTGGGAACGACGGCGTTGGAGCGAATGCCGCTGCCAACGATGGTGCGATAGGCAAAGCTGTCTGCTCCGTTTTCACGGCAAACCGTCTCGCCTGCTGCCGCAACCTCATACTCCTTGTTGCCCGCCTTGACCTTTTCTGCCATCGCCTTGTATGCCTTGCAAGCGAGGCGGGTTGCGGCACGTGCCTGCTCAACCTCCCAATCGCTCTTGATGTAACGGAACTTCAGATAATCCTCGGTGATGTCCACCACGTCACAGCCCGCAAAGCCGGCAACCAGATCCTGATGAACGGCATAGGGCATGTCGGTCGTGCCAACCAATCCCACGCGCTTGACGGGGAATTTTGCGTTCAGTTCTGCAAAGAGATCCGAGAAGCTGATGATGGTTGCCAAGGGATATTCCTCATCCGGCACCATGAACACCGGGAAGCAACGCACGTCGGTGATCGCCGAATCCTGCTTTGCAAAGGGCTCACTCTCGGGGCCGCCCAAAAGCATGGTCGTGCCGTCTCTTCCGACGAGCACAGCACCCTTCTCGAACTGACCGCACCAGCCGGTGAGATACCAGCCGTTGGCGATGTTCAATTCATCAAAATAAATGATCGCGATGTCAACGTCCTTATCGTTCAGGAGCTTGACGACCTTCCCCACTCTGTTTTCGGTTTCCTGCTTGTTGTAATATGCCATGATTCTATCCTCCAAAAATTTTGATCGTATTTTTTAAGCTCTCCACTCAAACTCGTCGAGCGGGAACATGGGACGCATGATTTTGGAAAGCCCCAGCCTTGCGAGCTCCACACAGCTCGATCCGTCCGAGAGCGCAAACAGCTCTCTGTCGGCAAAGGGCTTGAGCTCGGTGAAAAGATAGCCGAGCTTGACAACGACGATGCGATAGGAAAGCAGATCGACGTTGGCCTTGTCAAAGTTTCCTTTTTCGATGAAGGCGCTTCGGTATTCGGTGAAAACGATGTCGACGTTGCCAATGGTGAGCGTCAGGCTTTTGCCGATGATCTCCTTCGTCCAGCCGAGAATGTCACCGTGCGACTTGACCTTGGCAGAGCGTCCGCCCAGTGCCGCAACCCGAACCTCCTCGCCATCGCGTGCCGACCAAAGAGCGTTGACCGTCTCCCCGTCGGTGATGCCCGCGACACAGGTCGGCTTTTCGGGATTCGCCTCCAGGATCAGACGCAAGAGCTCTGTGCGGTCTCCCTCGGCTCCCGCCGTGGTGTTGTCACCGCTGTCGGTGATGAAGATCCTTCCCTCGTTTCCCTCCATCGCGCGTCTGACACATTCCTCTGGCAGCTCCGCCTCGCACAGGAAGCGATACTCGCGACGCGTTGCCCAAAGCTTGTTGGCAAGATCCTTCGCCACCTGCTCGGCGCGCTCGCGATTCAGCGCGCACACCACGGTCGAGGCGCTCGTGTTGGGCGCGTCGATCCAGCAGTGCCCCAGAAAGAGATTGGCAGTCAGGATCTCGTCCTCCGACTCCAACGCGAGCGTTTCCTCGATCAAGCCCTTGAGCGGCTCGTAGGCCGTTTGCAGGGTGTCGTTCTTGAGAAGGAAGGGCACGCGCACCGTCACGGCGTGCGGCTTGATGCCGTTTTCCAGGCAGTAGACCAACGCCCGTGCCGCACGAAGCTGACATTCAACCTGATCGACGTGCGGAACCGTCTTGAAGCCGCTGATAATATCGGCATACGACGTCAGCTCGTCGGTGATGTTTGCGTGCGCATCGAGCGAGATCGCAAACAGACACTTGTCAGAGACCAGCTTTTTGATCTCCTTGAGCAGATAAAGCTCGCCGCTGCCGATCTCATCCACCTCCATGCTGCCGTGGAAGAAGATGTAGACCCCGTCGAGATCGGGATTGGCTCTGACTCCGTCGAGGATCTGCTCGGCATAATAATGATAGGTGTCAAGCTCGACCGTGCCCGAGGGGAGCGCGACGGCATAGACCGTCGGAACGATCTCGTAGCCCTTCTCGAGAAAGACCTCCTTCACCGCAAGCTTTTGAAAAATATCGTCGCCGCGAAAATATTCAAAATCATGCTTTTGCGGATGAAGGCGCGCCTTGCTGTTCGATTCGCACTGAAAGGATGCAACCAAAATTTTCATAGCGTCACCTCTGTAACATCAAATCTTCGATCCTATTTTAGCACAACAAAATTTCAAAAGCAAGGTAAAAACCGCCTCAAAAATGGTAAAAAATAAAAGTTATTTTATTTGTTTATTATTTTCTTCCATACCAGACTTGAAAAAGCGAAAAAAATATGATAAACTATTCTCAGACAGGAGGGTAAAGCATGAGAAAATATTATCATTACGCCGTCAAAAAAGCGATCACAGTCAAAAACCTCACAACCATCGAATCCCTCGAGGTCTCTCCAAGCTTTTCCTATCCCACCGAGGCGCACGATTTCTATGAGCTGGTCTACATAGACAGCGGAAAGCTGGATTGCCGCGTGGGAGAGCAGTCGCTCCGTCTGGAGCAAGGGACCATTCTGCTCATTGCCCCCGCGCTGCCGCATTCCTACCGTGCGGTCGAAAGCATCCCCGCCTCGTTTTTCATTCTCTGCTTCCATTCGGCATCCGCACCGCTCACGCTGCTGGACAAGCCGATCTCCTTGGAAAGTGAGGAGCGACGGCTCTTCGCCAAGATCGTCAAGGAAGCGAAAAACGCCTTTGCATTCCCCTTCAACCGCAAGCTTCATCCCCTTCCCTCACCCTCCTTCGGTGCCACCCAGCTTGTGGTGGGAAAGCTGGAGGAGCTTTTGATCGAGCTGATCCGAAACGAGCTCAAGGAAAGCCGTCTGATGCGTCCGATCATGAACAGCGTGGAGCTGGAAAACAAGCTTGCCGAGGAAATCGTGCTTTTGCTCAAGCGGCATATCTACGGCCGCATCACGCTCGAGGAGATCAGCGCCCGGACTTTTTACAGCAAGACCTATCTCAATGCCATCTTCAAAAAAAGCACGGGACTGACCATCATTCAGTATTATCACAAGCTCAAGGCAGAGGAAGCAAAAAATCTGCTGCGCGAGAAGGCCTCCACGGGCGAGGTCGCCGCAAAGCTCTGCTTTGACAGCGCAACCTATTTCGTCAAATTCTTCAAAAAATATACAGGCATGACGCCCACGGAATACCGAAAAAAGCTGCTTTGATCGAAATTCAAAAAGGCACCCCAAGGGGTGCCTTCCATATTGCAGGTACGCCTGCTTTTTTTATGCTTTTTGACCCAACGGCATCCACCCCAAAACCGACATTCAAATCAGGAAATTCCTGCGATACCGGCTCGGGGACTGTCCGAACTGCGTTTTGAAGGTATTGCTGAAATAATACGGACAATGAAAACCGCATCGCTCCGCGATTTCCGAGATCGAATATTTCGTATCCACCAGCAAGCGCCTCGCTTCGTTCATCCGCAAGCATATGAAATACCGAACCGGCGTCATGCCGTAGGATTGCTTGAATTTTTCGATGAGCACCGTTTTGGAATATCCCGAAACCGCGCAAAAGGTGCTCAGATCTCCATCCTCCGCAAGATGCCCGTTCATATAGTCAATACACCTCAAAATATTGGCATCGTATTCCGATCGACTGCACCGCTCGATCTTCAGCCGACAAAACAGCGATTCCAGCAGTACGTTCCTTGCGCTATCAAGCTCGACGTTCTTTTCATCGGATTGAGCCAAAAGCTTGACAACCGCTTCCACCCCCGCTATGTCCTTGTACCGCAAAAGCCCTCCCATGTCGGCATAGGCTTCATCCTCTGACAAACGAATGTGATAAAAGGTGATCGGCTCGACAACTCTTCGTTGAAAATAAAGACTCTTCGGGAGATAGATCACGTCCCCCTTTTTCACCGTATATACCGCATGATCAATTTCGATTTCAAAGCTTCCTCCAAGCAGATAAAACACCGAGCTCGTCGGCTGATAGCCGTTCGGCAATTCAAAGTGCTCACGCGCGGTGAGATGGATGTCCCAAAAAACCATACTGCCTCCGAAATATTTTATATTTTTATAGCATTATAACACATTTACTTTGGTTTTTCAATGGGATATAATATATTTATCTGATTTTATTATCGTAGCAAGGGAGGGATCAAATTGAAGAATTTACGTCACGATGCCGATCTGTGTGTGATCGGAGGAGGTATGGCGGGGATTCTTTGCGCCATTGCCGCCGCAAGAAAGGGTGTGCGCGTCGTTCTGATGCACGATCGCCCCGTGTTTGGAGGCAATGCCTCGGGAGAAATCCGCGTACCGATTGGCGGCGCTTACGGAAAAAACAATCGGGAAACCGGCATTCTGGAGGAGATCTGTCTTGAAAATTTCTATCGCAATCCCACCTCCAACTATCATATATGGGACAGCATTCTGTTTGAAAAGGTCTACACCGAGCCAAACATCACCCCCCTGATGAACTGCTCGTGCCTGAGAGCCGAAACGAACGAAAAAAGCATCGTCTCGGTCACGGGATGGCAGCTGACCACAGAAACCTATCATACCGTATATGCCAAGTATTACACCGATTGCTCGGGAGACGGCATTCTGGCACCGCTCACGTGTGCCGAGTACCGTATGGGGCGCGAGGCAAAAAGCGAATACAACGAGACGATCCCGCCCGACGTTGCCGACACCTGCACCATGGGCATGAGCTGTACCTTTCAGATCCGCGAAACCGACAGTCCCAAGCCATTCATCGCCCCCAAATGGGCTTACACCTATCCCTCCGACGAGGATCTGCCCGATTGCCGACATTTCTGCAACGGCAGATATTCGTTGGCAGAGCATTTGTGGTGGATCGAGCTTGGCGGTGATGCAGACTGTATTCACGACACCGAGGATCTCAAATTTGAGCTTTTGAAGATCGCGTTCGGCGTGTGGGATCATTTCAAAAACCAAGGCAATCATGGCTATGAAAATTGGGAAATGGATTGGATCGAATTTTTGCCCGGAAAACGCGAAAGCAGACGCTACGTGGGCGATCACGTCCTCACCCAGCACGACGTCGAGGCGGGTGGCAGATTCCCCGACGTGGTGGCTTACGCCGGCTGGTCGATGGACGACCATTTCCCGCAGGGCTTTTACTATCGCGAAGGACACCCCACCACCCACCATCCCGCGCCCTCCCCTTGGGGAATCCCTCTCCGCAGTCTGCACTCCAAGGATTTTGAAAACCTATTTTTTGCGGGAAGGAACATCAGCGCAACTCACGCAGCCTTTTCCTCCTGTCGAGTCATCGCGACCTGCGCCATGATGGGACAGGCGGTCGGAACGGCGGTGGCGCAGATGATCAACGAAGGCATCTCCTATCGTGAGATTGACGTCGAAAAGCTCCAACAAACGCTGCTGTACGACGATTGCTATCTGCCCTACGTCGAACGAAACAACCGGAGCCTGTTTGCGGTTGCAGACGTGAATCACGAGATCGTTCGCAACGGACGCGAGCGCGGCGATGAAAACCTGTGGATCGGCAAAGAAGGAGACTGCGTGGAATACCGCTTCCATTCACCTCAATTCGTCAAGGAGCTTCGTCTGGTATTTGACAGTGACCTCAACCGCCATTTCGTGGAATGGTTAAACCGCAGCTTCCAGCAAATGCCGCACATCTATCCCCTGGGTGAGAACCGCTTCCGTCTGCCCGAAACGCTGATCAGGGAATATCAGCTTGAGATTTGCGACGACAAAGGAATCGTTTTCCTTGAAACCCACGAAAATCATCTGCGCTTCTCCACCGTTGCCATCAACAAAACGGTAAGCAGCATCAAGTTCATTCCCAGATCCACGTGGGGATGCGAGGATTTCCGCCTGTTCTGCGTCGAGCCGATCTTGGCTTGATGTTTCAATCGCACGCTGACAAATAAAGATCCCCCCGTTTAGTGTGAATGCTTCGTTAAGAGCATCACGCTAAACGGGGGGATTTATTCAATGCCGTTATTTTGAAAAATCAATAAATTTCTGCGAGGTGGCAAGCAATGCGGTTGCCATGGCATTCATGCCGATCTCTCTGTCCTCGGTGTCGAGGTCCTTCCAGTAGACAAGCTGAAGCTTTGTTTCCTCAATCCTTCGGTGTTCCCTTTCAAACGCGTCCTTTTGTTCCAGATATTCGTCCTTTTCCACCGCGCGCTCTCCACACCAATATTCCCCTTCCTCAGCTGCCTCGCCAAAGAGCCATTCGATCTCAAATTGCTCATTGAGAACATAGGTCATCAAATAGCTCTTCTCGGGACGGATTGCACCCTCTCCGACCGTCAGAAATCTGCCGTTCTCGGAGACCAGGACACAAAGAGAAAGATCATCCCACGCCCGGTCGTGAGGCGCGTTGTAATAACAAAGCTGCTCGCCGTCGGACAGACTGTATATCACGGTGAAAATATTTCCCATTGATCCCCCCGAATACACAACCAACAGCTCGGGTGTGTTGTCGAAATTGAGATCCATCAATCCCGTGCCAAGACAGCCCCAGGCAATATCCTCATAGGCTCTCGATCGGGAAAGTGCGACGATCAGGTCAGCCTTCCAGCTCTCCCTGACCTCTTGAGAAAGAAACGGATCGGCATATTGGGCTTTGGTAAGGGTCAGATCCGTGACGGTGTTGCCGTAAACCATGTTGCCCACGTAATCGGCGATCACCAGGACTCCGTCCTCCATGTGTCCGTTCCCCAAGAAAATGCGCTTCTCCTCTTCGCCCGAGATGTCAAAAACCTCCACCGCGGGAAGCCACTTGTCAAACGCGATCCGCACGGGAACTGCGACCCCATTGGTGATCCATTCTCCGGTTTTGGTTGCACCGTCACACCGCAGGGAAAGCTTTTCCATCTCGAAGACTTCGTTCTCCTCCGCCACGCAAAACGCCTTCCACTCGGGCGTCGCCCAATCAAAATCACCCTCATAGTTTTCGGTCACCTTGATATCGGAAATGTTCAGAGCCTCGCCCGTCTCGGTCATCGTGAGCGTGGTGGAATTGAGAAAGCCCTCGTCCGTGCGGGCGATCTCCTCTCCAACCTCAAGGCGATATGATCCGTCCCACTCCCTCGCGCCCATTGTCAGCTCGTGCACCGAGAGCGTAAGCTCCGTGATCCCATTTCGACTAAACAAAATGCCCCAATATTTCACGTCTATGCAAATGCATACCTTTTTCACTTCTCCGTTTTTGATCCATTCGCCAAAATAACAGTAGCCGTAAAAGCTTCCCGGAATCTCGGCGTACAACACCCTCAGACATTCATCCTCGCCGAGCCGATATTCAAGCATGGTGTTCTCCTCCGGACACTCCAGCGTTTCGGGCATCTCTTCTTCGGGCTTTAGGAAGCAGGAAGAGAGAGAAAGCAGCAGACAAATCGCGAGCACAAGAAGAAATATCTTTCTGAATCTCACAGGTTTTCTCCTTTGTTTTTTCATCAAATCAAAGCAATCGGAAGAAAGGCTGCGGCAACGGCAAGCACGATCGAGGGCAAGAGGTTTGCCACCTTGATCTTTTTGCCAAACACCAGATTGATGCCAACGCAGAAGATCAGAATGTTTCCGATCACCGAAAGATAGAGCAACGCCGTTTCGGTCATGATCGGCTTGATCAGAAGAGAAAGTGCCGTGACTCCGCCCTGCAGAATCGCCACGGGGATCGCCGAGAAGATCGCGCCCTTTCCAAGAGATGCCGCCATCACCATGAGAATGATGAAGTCGAGGATCGACTTTGTCGCCAGGATCGTGTAGTCACCGTAAATTCCGTCGTTGATCGAGCCGACGATTGCCATCGCGCCGATGCAGACCGTAAAAGAGGCACTGACAAAGCCCTCGATGAAATTACCGTCCCCCGTGCTGTGCGTTTTCTTTTTCAGCCAGGCACCGAAGCGTTCAAATCCGCCCTCAATATCAATGATCTCGCCGATCAATGCCCCCAGGGCAAGACAGCCGATGATCAGAAAATCTCCGCCGTAAGCAAGCTTGCCGTCCACCACCGAAAACATTCCCTTCAGCGCCCCGGCAGAGCCGATAAAGATCACCGAAAGACCGCAGGCTTTGCATAGCATATCGCGATGCCGCTCGCCGATAAAGCGACCGAACAGCAGCCCCAAAAGTCCGCCAACCACAATGGCGGCAACGTTAATGATCGTACCAAGTCCGTACATATTCTTCATCCGTCTTTCTTCGTAGTCAATCGGCGACGCCTCCCGCCGCCATCCCAAATTATACTCCTTTTTCACCGGATTGTCAATATCATTTTTAAAAGGAGACACAAATCCGCAACCAACGCAAAAAGGACACCTTTTGGGGTGCCTGCAATAAAGCAGTTTAAAAAAGCACTACCGCTGAGAGTGACCATTACGGTTACTCTCAGCGGTATTTTTACTTGATTACATTCTCAGGTTCTTCTATAACTAATACCATCGGTATTGCTTTTTGCTGGCTGTCAAGAATAAAATCATTATCCGAAATTGCTCTTTTTACAATAGCCATAGGAAAAGCATAGAATGCATATTTTCTGAACTCAGCAATCTTTCCTTCAAGATGCATGGGAATCTCTAACTTCAACTGCGGAAAAATCTCTCGCAAAGGCTTTTCTATTAAAGCTCCCAATTTCACCATATAAGATGCACTGATCTTGAACAATTCAGAAAATTCCTTTTTGCTAAGCACCGGAATTGCCACTTGGGGTTTATCGTTTTCATAACGCAACACGCCGCACGAAGCAAGGTGAGGAATATCCTCCAAATATCTCAAGTTAAATCCCGTATATTCGAACGGAATACCCTTATAAAGAATATATAACATCTTACACAAATTGTCATCGTGTATTTCCACGGGACCGTGTTCGTACTTATTCAAATCGGGTTGAGTGTCGTAAACATAAAGCTCTAACGATTTACTGCTGAAGAAATTATCCCAACTTGCGCGTCGTTCTCCTCCCCAAGCATACTTCGAAAAGGGATCATTCTCCCACTTAAAATCCATTCCATATCGTGTGCCTTGCGCGATCCATCTGCCGCCATCCGGTCTTTCGGGATAAATTTCGTTCGTATCCACAATTCTTTTGACCGCTTGGTATTGTCCTCTTGCAAGAACATCGATCATAGCGTAGTATTTGAGATCAATCTGAGCTTTGTCAGACAACCGTTCAAACCAACTCAAAGAATTTATATCCAAAAACAATTCGGTAATCAAATTCCATACCTCTTGATACTGCTGATCTGCAAAATCGAGTTGAATATCAAGTTTGGATGACCTTTCGGCAGGTGTAGAAATCAAAAAATCTGTTACAACCTTGTTTCCGTTTCGTACCATTAACTCGCACTTAACAAGATCCTCGATTGCATTTTCAACGTAAGGCGTTGGAATCCCAAGCGCTTTAGCAATTTCTACCTCTGCTACGGGT
>JAZSJS010000091.1:0-10042 GCA_045534435.1 Eubacteriales bacterium | reverse complement strand
TATACCCAAGTAGATTTTCCGAGTGAGGTTATTTCCGCTTTTACTGATTTTATAAAAGGAGATTGATGAAAATGAAGAAGATTGCTTTTGTTATTCTGACAATAGTCCTTGTCTTTTCTTTGACCTCCTGCAAAGTAAATTGGTTCGATCGGCAATATGATGTTCCATGGTGGGCGATTGCTATTCCGGTGATTGTATTTTCTACAATCGTGTGGTTCGCCGCCGGAAAGTATATCGCATCCAAGAAATATGTCTGCCCAAAATGCAATAAATCTTTTTATCCAAAGCGGTGGCAGGCAGCGATTTCCATTCATATGAATGATGAGCGCGTTTTCAAATGTCCTCATTGTGGAAGAAAGGGCTTTTGCCCTCTTTCAAGAGAATCGGAGGATTAACAATGGTTATCTATTACTGCATAACTATCCTTGCAAATATTGCGGCAATTCCAATTTTTTACGAATACATAAATATCAGCGCGTTATCAATTGTTCCGCTATTCTTGATTGCTTTGATGATCTTCCAAGCACTACTCTTCAAGAATGAAAAAGTGGAAAATGGGTTCCGAACTGCATACGGTTCTAATCTGACCGCTGATGAAGAAAACAAACTGCTTTGTAGCGGTTCATCTTTTCTATTTGCCACAATTCCGTGGATGATACCATTTGTTCTTTTCTTTCCGGCAATTGTAAAGGTTCTTTCCATCTTGGTTTACATTATCGGATTGGTTGGCGGTTTGATACTGTACAGAATCAAGAACAAAGGTAAAATTGTTAACCGAATTAACGCTGAAGAAAAAGAGCGTCAAGAGCAAGAAAAGAGAGAACAACTTGGAAAATGGAAATAGTTATCTCGCCCCGCATCGCGCGGGGCTTTGCTTTTTGTCCATAAAAGCAGTGCTTGTCAGGAAAAGCAGACGGACTTTCGGGGGGGCAAATCAAAGGCTCCCTCCGGGAGGGAGCTGGCGCCGTAGGCGACTGAGGGAGAGTTCGTTACGATGAAACAGGTTCAAAACTAAAGTGACGCGGGCTCCTTCCGTCACGGCTCTGCCGTGCCACCTTCCTCCCAGAGGAAGGCTCTATTTACCGCCCGACAGTACAGCAAAAGGAGTACGAACAAAATTGCTTGTACTCCTTTTGCTTTTTTTGCAGATAAAACCTGCTTTACGGAAGGCATCCCTTCCAATCGCTTTTTACGGATCGTTTGGTTTGCAAATAAAAAAATATTGAAGAAATTGTGAAAAAGTCTTTACTTTTTTGCGTTTTTCGTGTATACTAAAGGGTGATATAAAAAACACAATTTTGGAGGCGTATTATGACACTCGTTATTTTGGCAGCAGGCATGGGCTCTCGCTACGGCGGACTCAAGCAACTCGATCCGATGACCGATCACGGAGAGTTTATCATCGATTTTTCGATCTATGACGCGATCCGCGCGGGCTTTGACCACGTCGTGTTCATCATCAAGGAAGAGAATCTGGAGCAGTTCCGCGAAACGGTTGGAAACCGTGTAGAAAAGAAAATCAAGGTATCCTACGCATTCCAGAAATCCGAGGATATTCCCGCCGGCTTTGCCATTCCCGAGGGCAGAACCAAGCCGTGGGGAACCGGACACGCGATCTATTGCGTGCGCGACATCGTCAAGGATAATTTCGCGGTGATCAACGCCGACGATTTTTATGGCAGAGACACCTTCATGCAGCTTGCAAAGCATCTTTCGAAGGCAGACAACGCCGGCGGCGTGGCGCATCACTGCATGGTGGGCTTCCGTCTTGGAAACACGCTCACCGATTTCGGCACCGTTTCTCGCGGACACTGCATCGTGGATGCGGACGGCATGCTGGAGAGCGTGACCGAGCGCACCAAGATCGTCAAGAAGGAGACCTGCGCGGCCTATCTGGAGGATGACGGTGAGACCTGGATCGATCTGCCGTTCGACACGATCGTGTCGATGAACTGCTGGGGCTTTACCCCCGCGATCTTTGATCGCCTCGGCGAAGGACTCTCTGCGTTTCTTTCCAACCTCGGCTCCAATCCGCTCAAGGCTGAGTACTATCTCCCCGGCGCGGTGGACGAGCAGAGACGTGCGGGACTGTGTGACGTCAAGGTCTATCCCACGCAGTCTGTCTGGTACGGTGTGACCTATGCCGACGACAAGGCAAAGGTCAAGGCTTCGATCCGTGCTTTGATCGATGCGGGTGAATATCCCGAGCAGCTTTGGAGCTGAAAAACGAAAGTAACTACATATAGAGAGGTATAGAAATGTCTATTTTGATTACCGGAGGCGCGGGATTTATTGGCTCGCACACCGCCGTAGAGTTTTTGAACGCAGGCTACGACATCGTGATCGTGGATAACTATTGCAACTCCAACCCCAAGGCGCTTGATCGCATCAAGGAGATCACGGGAAAGGATTTTCCCGCATATGAGGTCGATCTTTGCGACAAGGCTGCCTTTGAGAAGGTCTTTGTCGAAAATCCCGACATTGATTCGGCGATCCATTTCGCGGGATTGAAGGCGGTTGGAGAATCGGTGCAAAAGCCGGGACTCTACTACTATAACAACCTCGTCAGCACGCTCAATCTGTTGGAGCTGCTGGCAAAATACGATGCCAAGAGAATCGTGTTCAGCTCCTCTGCAACCGTTTACGGCATGCCCAAGACGGTTCCGATCCGCGAGGATTTCCCGCTTTCCACGACCAATCCTTACGGTGAGACCAAGCTGATGATCGAGCGTATCCTCAAGGACACCTGGGTTGCGGACAACGATTGGAGCGTTTCGATCCTGCGTTATTTCAATCCCATCGGCGCGCACAAGAGCGGTCTGATCGGTGAGAATCCGCGCGGCATCCCGAACAACCTCCTGCCTTACGTGGCAAAGGTCGCTGCAGGACAGCTGCCGTATCTGTCGGTCTTCGGAGATGACTATGACACCAAGGACGGCACGGGTGTGCGCGACTATATCCACGTGGTGGACCTTGCCAAGGCACACCTGAAGGCACTCGAAAGAGCCGAGAAGGTGAGCGGCGTTGAGCATTTCAACGTCGGCACGGGCACGGGATACTCGGTGCTTGAGATCGTTCGCGCATATGAGAAGGCAACCGGACTCAAGGTGAACTACAAGATCGTGGATCGCCGTCCCGGTGATATTGCCACCTGCTATGCCGATCCCGAAAAGGCATATACGGTGCTGGGCTGGAAGGCGGAGAACGACATCGACGATATGTGTCGTGACCTTGCAAATTGGATGAAGAAAAATCCCAACGGCTACGAAGGAGAATGATATGATCACAAAGCAGCATTTCGGTGTGTTGGACGGCGGTGTTGACGTCTACACCTATACGATGAAAAACGCGAACGGCATGACCGTGCGCATCTGTGAGTTTGGCGGCGCGGTCATGGAGATCCGCGTGCCCGACCGTTGGGGCAGAATGTCCGACGTGGTCGGCGGCTTTGATTCTCTGCGTGACTACGTGCTGGCAGGCGGCTACCTGGGCGCTCTGGTCGGCAGAACCGCAAACCGCATCACCAAGGGCAAATATACGTTGAACGGCAAGGAATACAGTGTCTACTGCAACGACGGTGCCAACTCCTTGCACGGCGGCAAGGTGGGATATTCTCACCGCATTTGGAACGTCAAGCCCGTGGACGGCGACGAGCCGAAGCTGATCCTGACGCTCGATTCTCCCGACGGCGAGGAGGGCTATCCCGGAAACCTCAAGGTGACCGTGACCTACGCGCTTCTGGCATCCAACGCGCTTTCGATCCGCTATGAGGCCGAGACCGATGCGCCCACCATTGTCAACATGACCAACCATGCCTATTTCAATCTCGGCGGCTATGCCTCCGGAAAGATCTTTGATCACGTGCTTCAGATGGATGCCGATCGCTATCTGCCGACCGACACGGGACTGATGCCCACCGGAGAACAGAGATCGGTTGCCGGCACGCCATTCGATTTCCGCGAGCCCAAGACCATCGGTGTCGATTTCGACATGGAGAACCCGGACGTCAAGCTGGCAGGTGGCTTTGACCACTGCTTCTGCTTTACCGGCGGCGAGACCAAGGAGCCCGTCATGCGCGTGCAGGTCTATGAGCCCAACAGTGGCCGCATGATGCAGGTCTACACCAATCAGCCCTGCATTCAGTTCTACAGCGGCAACTTCCTCGATGATCCCGAGCATCCGCTCAAGGGTGGCTATCCGCAGAACAAGCAATCTCTGTTCTGTCTGGAGACCCAGAAGATGCCCGACGCGATCAACCATCCCGGCTTTGACAACACGCTTCTCAATCCCGGCGAGAAATACGACTACACCACGATCTATCAGTTCTCGGTCAAGAACTGATCGGGAATCAAACAAAACGGCTGCGAAGCACTCTGTCTTCGCAGCCGTTTTGTTTTCAGCTCAAATTCTTTTTGCAGTCGTCAAATTTTTTCATCAGATATTTTCCCGTTTCCACCATGTGACGCAGGGCAGAGGGAAGAAGCTCGTCTGGGTTTCTGCCAAAGAAGCCGTCGGCTTCCAGGGTGAGATCTCCCGTGTAGCCGATCCTTGCCAGCGCTTTTATGACGCGCTCCCATTCGATGTTTCCGTAGAAGGGAAGCGTGTGGCTGTCGACGATGCCGTCCACGTCGTGAACGTGCAGTGCCTTCAGGCGGTTTGCCCCCATCTTTTCGATGAAGACGTCAACATCCTCGCAAACCAGGAATGCGTGACCGACGTCAAGGCATCCGACAAACCATTCCCGGTCGAGCGAATCGAGATAGCGGTTGAACTCCTCGGGGCGCGAGCAGGTGGAATGCATGATCTTCGAGCCGCGGTGCTGCCACATATTTTCCAGCGCGATCTTGATGTTGTATTCCTCACAGTAGGGCTTGAGTGCGTTGTAAAATTCCATGTTCATTTCAAAGAGCCGCTCGGGATTTCCCTCGTCGAGATAGGTCAGATGCTGCATGGGATGCACCACGATGACGGGAGCGCCCAGATAGGAGGCATGGCGGATCGAGCTGATCACATCCTCCAGACATTGCTGATTTTTGACGGGATCAAGATTGCTGGAGGGAAAGGGGGCGTGCGCTTGATTGAATACGACTCCTTTTTCCTCCGCGTAGGCGCGAATGCTCAAAAAATCCTCCTTTGAAAGGGGATTTTCGCGAAGATATTTTGTCATGTAAAAGGAGAAGTCCAATGCTTCAAAGCCTGCAGCAGCGAGGACGTCGATGGCTTTTTTGGGGCCAAAGCGCTTCATGGAGGATCCAAACGGTGTGGAGAGTAACATTTTCTGTGTCCTTTCAAATGAATTTGCGGTGCTTTTATTATATCTCTTTTTGCAGTTTCTGTCAACAGAAGTCTTTTCGGCAGATTGATGAGAACAGACAATGCGTTTTGACGTTCTATGGATATTGCACGGAAAGCATTGTGAAAACTTGTAAAAAATGCTTCTTTTCGTGACAAAAAACACAAAAAAGATATTGACGGATTGGATGTTTTGTAGTATAATATAAACAATATCAATTTTGCGAGGTTTTTATGCCGAGATTTTTTGTCAGCCGAGACTGTATCGCCGACGGAATCGTTACGCTCCGCGGAGACGACGCGCATCATCTTTCCAGATCGCTGAGAATGGCGGTGGGCGAGCGGATCACGGTCTGCGATATGCAAAAATTTGAATATGAGTGCGAGCTGATCGCCTTTTTGCCCGACTGTGTGCAGGCACGCATTCTTTCCTCGATCAAATGCGACACCGAGCCGCCGTATCACGTTCACGTTTTTCAGGCGCTTCCCAAAGGGGACAAGCTGGACAGCGTGATCCAGAAGGCGGTCGAATGCGGGATGGCAGAGCTGACGACCTTTGAAAGCGAGCGCTGTGTGGTGCGAGCCAAGGACAGCGCGGAGGAAAAAAAGGTGGAGCGACGCAACCGCATCGCGCTGGAGGCGGCAAAGCAAAGCGGCAGGGGAATGATCCCCACGGTGCATCCGACGGTGCGCTTCGCCGATGCGATCCGGGCGGCAAAGCAGGCGGATATTCCGCTGTTTTGCTATGAGGGCGACGGCACGCAGCCCTTGCCCGAGGTTCTCAGGATGCTTCGCAAGGGACTTTCACAGGATCGGATGCCGACGGTGTCGGTCGTTGTGGGAAGCGAGGGCGGATTCTCCCAACAGGAGGCACAGGCGGCGGTCGAGGCAGGGTTGCTTCCGGTCGGTCTCGGAAAGCGGATTTTGCGCACCGAAACGGCTGCATCCTTCGTGTTGGCGTGCCTGGTTTATGAATTGGAGCTCTCGGAATGAGCTTTGAGGGATATCATTTGTCAGGCTTTCGTAAAAATTGACAATTTTTTTGGCGTCATATACAATTTATCCGAAATAAATCAGAAAAATTATAAAAAATATCAAAAAAACTATTGAAAAAATACAAAAAATGATGTAAAATATAAGCAGATTTTTACAAGCCTATTTTTTCAATATTCAAACAGAGGAGAAAGAAAATGTCTAACAGGTTGTTTCAGGGTGTCATTCATCAAATGAAGGATGCCATCGATCGCGTCATTGGTGTTATTGATGAAAACGGAGTCATCATTTCCTGCTCGGAGCTGATCAAGATCGGAGAGATCCGTCAGGGGATTCGCGATGAATTGAATTACACCGGCGACGTCATCACTGCCGGAGGATATACCTACCGTCCCATGACGAACGGCCCCAAGACGGACTATATCGTGTTCGTTGAGGGAGAGGATAAAATGGCAGAGAAAATGTCCAAGCTGCTTGCCATTTCTCTCGGAAATATCAAGAATCTCTACGATGAAAAATACGATAAGGGCTCCTTCATCAAGAATATTATTTTGGACAATATTCTGCCCAGCGATATTTACATCAAATCCAAGGAACTGCATTTCAGCACCGAGGAGCTGCGGATCGTATTCCTGATCAAGTTCTACGGCAAGACCGATATGATGCCCTTTGAGATGCTGCAGAATATGTTCCCCGACAAATCAAAGGACTATGTGATCAGCGTTGGCGAGCACGACATCGTTTTGGTCAAGGATATTAAGCCGGGAACCGAGAGCCGTGACATCGAAAAGATCGCAACCAATATCGCGGACACGCTTTCGACCGAGTTCTATACCAAGGTTTCGATCGGTATCTCCACGGTTGTCGAAAACATCAAGGATCTTGCGCGCGCCTATAAGGAGGCACAGGTTGCCCTGGAGGTCGGCAAGGTGTTTGAGACCGAGAAGAACATCATCAACTATGAAAATCTCGGAATCGGGCGCTTGATCTATCAGCTTCCCACCACGCTCTGCGAGATGTTCTTGCAGGAGGTCTTCAAGAAGGGAAGCCTCGAGTCTCTTGACAGAGAGACACTGATGACGATCCAATGCTTCTTTGAGAACAACCTCAACGTCTCCGAGACCTCGAGAAAGCTGTTCGTACACAGAAACACTCTGGTCTACCGTTTGGAAAAGATCCGCAAGCTGACGGGTCTCGATCTTCGCGAATTTGAGCATGCCATCACCTTCAAGGTTGCGCTCATGGTCAAGAAGTATCTCAATTCCAAGCCCATCAAGTTCTGATCATCACGATGATTTTATGACGGCAAAAAGCGAAATGCAGAGCACCGGCTTCTGCATTTCGCTTCTGTACTGTTTTTTGTCCGTTGGGCTGAATAACTTTTTTTCGCCGTCCATAAAATAGAGATACCGCCACCGATGCTTCGGTGGAAGAGGAGACGGAGCCGTCCCTCGGAAAGGAACTTGAATGAATCAGAACGACCGTGATTATATTCCCGGACAGGGGGATCGGGAACGGGCGGAGTCCGAATTGCCGCAGCATTTCCCCCGACGTTTCTCCAACGGCTTTTGGATCGCCATGCTTTGCGTGGTGGCGGCCGTTTCGGTGCTTTTTACCTATACGCTGACAAGCGCCTCCAAGCGTGACTATTATTCCGAAAAGCTTGCCGACCAGCAGGCGGTCATTGATCGGCTCAAGTCGGAGCAGGGGCAACCGTCGGACGTTGATTTTGAAAAGCTCGGTGTCCTTGCCGCGCTGTTTGAGCAGTATTCTTATTATGCCGGACAGATGGATGAGGAGCAGATTCTGACCGCCGTGCTCAAGGCGTATGCCGAGGCAACGGGGGACGTCTATGCCGAATATTACACCGAGGAAGAATACGCTCAGCTGACCGCAGAGAATGCGGGAGACTACGAGGGCATCGGAGTCAGTACGATCCAGACAAAGCTGACCGTGTCGGATTATGAATACCTGGTATTTCAGGTGATCGCTGTTTTTGAGCAGGGCTCTGCGATAAACAGCGGCTTGCAGGTGGGGGATTTGATCTACGCCGTCAAGCTCGAGGGATCCTACCAATTGGTCAACGCACTCGGCTACACGAAGGCGCTTTCCCTGATTCGTGGTGCGCGCGGTACGCAGGCTGAGTTCCTGGTGTTCCGCCAAAGCGGCGAGCAGTACGAATCCTTGGAGTTCAGCATCACGCGAGACGTGTTTGAATCGGTTTCGGTTCAATATCAGCTCGCCGAGGGCAACCCCGAGATCGGAATCGTTCGCATCAGCAATTTTGATCTGACCACCCCGCATCAATTCAAGGACGCGATCACAGCCTTGCGCGGGCTCGGCGCTCAAAAATTCGTCTTTGACGTGCGCAACAATCCCGGAGGAGATCTGCAGTCGATCAAGGCTGTTTTGACCTACTTTTTGCAAAAAGGCGATCTCATCCTTTCCGCCATTGACGCGAAGGGGAACGTCGCAAGATCTTATTATGCCGAGGCAACGCAGCTGACGGGGGATTATGCCTCTTGCAGCGTGGCGGAGACCGAGATCGGAATGTACGCCGATCTGGATGCGGTTGTGCTTTGTAACAAAAACACCGCGAGTGCCGCTGAGGTCTTCACGGCAACTCTTCGAGACTACGGAATGGCAAGGATCGTGGGAGAAAAGACCTTTGGCAAGGGGATCATGCAATCGCTTTTGCCGCTTTCTGTGTTCGGTGATTACAGCGGATACGTCAAAATGACGACCTACGCTTACGTAACGAAATGCGGAGAGCCCTATCATGACGTTGGAATCACGCCCTCCGAGGGCTGCGAGATCGCGCTGTCGGATGCGGCAAAGGAATATCATTTTCACTTGTTGCCTCAGGCATTGGATGACCAACTGCAAATGGCAATTTCACAATTTCAATAATATTTTTATTCAGTATAAGGAGAATTATCATGGCAAAGGGAAAACAGCTTTATACACAACAGGGCTATCAGGAATTGGTCGATGAATTGCAATATCTGAAGATCGAGAAGAGAGAGAAGATCAAGAATGATATTGCGGTTGCACGTTCGTTCGGAGACCTTTCGGAGAACGCCGAGTATGATGAGGCAAGAAACGAGCAGGCAAAAAATGAGGCGCGCATCAAGGAATTGGAAATGCTGCTGGAGAATGCAGTCATTTTGGACGAGTCCACCGTGGATATGCACGTGATCAGCCTTGGCTCGACGGTGAAGGTGCTCAACCTCAACGCCAATATGGAGATCACCTACGATCTGGTTGGATCCAACGAGGCAAATCCCATGGAGGGCAAGATCTCGGATCAGTCTCCCATCGGCGCTGCTTTGATCGGCAAGCGTGAGAACGATGAGATCGAGGTCGAGGTTCCCAACGGAACTGTTCGCATGAAGGTTCTGGAGGTTTCCAGAAGACAGGCTTGATCCTCGCATTCGAGATTGGAGCGTCGCAGGGCGACGCTCCAATCCATTTTTCCGCCGGGCCGAAATCCTTGCACGGAGAAAAAAGAATCTTTTGGAAAAACTGAAAAAGTTTTTGAAAAGAGATTGACAAAAGGGAAAAAGAATGGTATAATATATGGGTGTGAAAATCGAGGTGTGGCTCAGTTTGGTAGAGCGCTACGTTCGGGACGTAGAGGCCGCAGGTTCGAATCCTGTCACTCCGACTTTTGAGGAATCCATACAGTGTGGATTCTTTTTTTGTTTTCTTTACAAATTTTATCCGGTATGTCATACTAAAAGTGTTCCTGACATTA
>JAZSJS010000046.1:0-7681 GCA_045534435.1 Eubacteriales bacterium | reverse complement strand
TGTATGGCATGATGACTTTCGATTATCTCAGCCGACATTATTGCAAGTTGCCGTTCCCACAGATCAAGCAAAAATACGATGGATATTGGTGGAACTATATAGGCAGCGTTGAAACAGGCAAGCATCCAAGAACAAGAATCGGTAGCCAATATTCTGCCAACCGTGGTAGCCGAGGAAATTGTTCTCATACGACTTGGTTTGGAATGAATGGTATTTGCTTTAGGAAGATGATGCTTGATACTTATATCAATGCTTGCGAAGACATTATTTACAATGGATTTTCAGAGGACAAAGTTGCAGTAGCAAATGCGATACAAGACAGGTACATCACTAAAAAAGATGACGGGAGTTTTGTTGTAACCGTTCCGTGCTTTACAGCAGAGCAAAAACGAGATTTTGATGCAATCGTAGAAAAATATTTTGCAGATCTTATTCCCGAATATTCAAAGATTGCAGAAACCTTTATTGCCGACTACAAAAAGTTGTTTCCTAAGCATTTAAGTGACGATGTTGATCGCATGTGTCAAAATATGTTTTCCAATCTGTACGTTACGATAGTTGCATATGCACAGAGGAACGGCGAATTCGAAATGCCGTCGAAAAACTGCTATTGTGAAGTAATGATTCAAAGATAAAACCACCGCCGAGAGTGACCGTTTAGTCACTCTCGGCGGTTTTTTACGGGTTATTACGCTAAAGGGGAGACAGCAAAAAGAAGAGGAGCGTTATTGCGAGAATGGTAGCAGAATCAGAACTGAAACGCGCGGTGTTATTTGCGGAAAGCGAAGTCGGTGCGGTCGCGCGTTCAACCCACTTCCCATGGGGAAGTGGTACAGTTCGATTCGCGGAGGGGAGACAGCAAAAAGAAGAGGCGCGTTATTGCGAGAATGGTAGCAGAATCAGAACTGAAACGCGCGGTGTTATTTGCGGAAAGCGAAGTCGGTGCGGTCGCGCGTTCAACCCACTTCCCGTGGGGAAGTGGTACAGTTCGATTCGCAGAGGGGAGACAGCAAAAAGAAGGCGTTCCACAAAAGTGGAACGCCTTCTTTTTGTTGGTGAAGCTGATGCTCTTAAATCCGAACTATGCGATTGAAGCTCGCTCTCCAAGTCTTGCAAGGAGAGTTCCTTTGTTCCGTCTTTAAAATTGAAGGTAAAGACCAGCTTGTCGTCATAAAGATAGATGCTGTTGACAAAATTGTCAATCAGGCTCTTGCGAGCATTGAGATCGTTGATGTCTGTGTCGCGGAATTTCTTGATGTAAGAAACGATATGCTCCTTGGTGATCTGCGGACGCTCCAACTGTTCCAAACAAATCGCTGTCTCAAGCTCCTGCTTACTTTGCTCCAATTCGTCAAGTCGTTGTTTGGTGGAGGTGGTGAGAATTCCTTGTTGAATCGCATTAAGCATATTTTGAATATGTTGTTCGACCTCTTTTAATCTTGCTTGCAGTTGTGGAATCTTGGGATTGTCTTGCTTCCAAAGCTCCATCACACGATCTGCAATTACATCCACCAGCGTGTCGTCCATGACGATCTTCATGGTGTAGCGAACAACGATGTCTTCAATCCACTCCTTTTTTACCGCCTTTTTCTTACACCCCTTCTTGCGCTTGGCATTTGAACATTTGTAATAGTAATAGGTCGTACCCGTCATGCTCGTTCCGCTTTCTCCAATCATCAAACTTCCGCAACGCCCGCATTTTAGCTTGGTTGTAAGGATATACTCAACCTCGGCTTTGCTTCTCGCCGGAGCTTTTTCATTTTTCTGCATTCTCGATTGCACGCGGTCAAATAACTCCTGTGATACAATAGCGGGGATGGCATCGTGATTTATCACGTCACGAAATTTGTACTCACCGAGATAGCGCCGATTCTGCAACATCTTATGAACAATGTTGAGCGAGATCGCGCGATCTTTTTTCGTCTTGATTCCACGCAACCTCAGATCCTTGACGATGTCCGTCATTTTTTCTCCGTTGGCATAGCGTTCAAAGATCTCTACAACAATCGGGGAAAGATCGGGATCAATCTCATAGCGTTGTTCCTCTGTTAAACGGTACCCAAAAGTGACGATACCGCCGTTCCACTTGCGCTTGAGCGCGTTCTCCTTCATACCGCGCTTGGTCTTGATCGAGAGATCCATGGAATAATACTGCGCCAAGCCTTCCAAAAGCGACTCCAAAAGGACACCTTCCGCGCCCTCGGGAATCGCCTCGGCAGCCGACACCACGCGGATGCCCTTTTTCAAAAGCATACCCTTATAGAGTGCCGAATCGTACTTATCACGTGCAAAGCGGTCGAGCTTCCACACGATGATCAGATCGAAGGCTTTGGAATCACTCTCCTTGATCATTCTTTGAAAATCGGGACGGTTGTCGTTCCTGCCGGTCATGGCGCGGTCGATGTACTCTGCGATCACCTCAATGCCGTGACGCTTGGCATACTCATAGCACTCGCGAAGCTGACCTTCAATGCTCTCCTCGCGCTGGTTGTCGTCCGAATAGCGTGCATAAATAACTGCTTTCATTTCTTTCTCCTTTTTTCTTCTGATAAATGGTAAGCCTGAGCAAGCAATAGAAGTTCCTTGATCTGCATATTGCTTTGCCTCTGTTCATCGTCGGGTTGCTCCAAGACGGATTCGACGGAAATGCCGTGCTTTTTCAAAACGTCGGAATACCTGTACCACTCCCGTCTATCGCGCGTCAAATGCTGAAAACTCGAAACCAACAGCAAGTCAAATCGGATCGTTCCGTGCTTCAAATCGGACATCAATCTTTGAAATTCAACACGGCCTTTCAGATGCATGGTGTGGACGTCGTCCTCGTAAATTCCAACAATCTCAATTCCATGCTCCTTGGCAAAATCCAAACAAATGCGACGCTGATGCGCGATACTCTTATCCCATACATTCCCGTTGGACTTATGTGTGTAAATAACTGCTTTCATTTTTCAATCTCCTTTTCATTTGGACAAAATCGCATAGAAATTGCCCTCTATACTGATGATATTAAGAAAAATATGTTATCACAATAGAAGTAACAATATATTATGAACAAGGTTTAAAAAGAGGGGTAAAAGGCGATTTTTGATCAATTGTGTCCCTTGTTCCATTATCGATTTGCCGAGAAAAACACGAACGGATAAAAAAATTTAAAAATAAAAAACAAAAAATCTCCCATTCTATAATTTAACAGAAGTACATAAAGCCCTCAGCCTTATGCTACAATAATGTAAATTACAGATGGGAGATTTCTTATGAAACGAATTACAAACGAATTGATCTCAACTTTTGAAAAGCGGCTGACCGACGAAGAAAAGTCGGCGGCGACGGTAAGCAAGTATCTGCACGATATAGAGGTATTCGCCGTGTGGGTGGGAAAAAGCGATTTGGTAAAAAGCGTGGTTTTGAAATACAAGGCAGAGCTGTGCGAGAGGTACGCGCCCGCGAGCGTGAATGCCGCGCTGTCCTCACTCAACCGATTTTTTGATTTCTGCGGTTGGCATGAATTGAAGGTGAAGAACCTCAAGATCCAACGGCAGATCTTTGCCACCACCGAAAAAGAGCTGACCAAAGCCGAATATGAACGACTTCTGACAGCGGCAAAATCCAAGAAGAACGAGCGACTGTATCTCCTGATGCAAACGATCTGCTCCACGGGGATCCGCGTGTCGGAATTGAGATTTATCACGGTCGAGGCGGTGGAACGAGGGATCGCGGAGATCAACTGCAAGGGCAAGCGGCGGCAGGTCTTTTTGCCCAAGGATTTGCGAAAGTTGCTCGGGCGGTATATTCGTGAGCAAGACAGAAAAAGCGGAGCCGTGTTCGTGACGAAAAACGGCAATTCGCTGGATCGGTCGAATATATGGTCGGATATGAAGGCACTGTGCAAGGCGGCAAACGTGTCGGAGAAAAAGGTCTTTCCGCACAATCTCCGCCATCTTTTCGCACGCACGTTTTATCGTCTGCAAAAGGATGTGGTAAGATTGGCAGATATCCTTGGTCACAGTAGTGTCAACACCACACGCATTTACACCATGGAAACCGGTGTCATTCACCGCAGACAGATCGAAAAATTGGGGTTGCTTCGGTGCTAAAAAGAAAGCACCACATAATTCCGATTATGTGGTACCAAAATTTGATTACATCTCATATTTTATCATAAAATCATTCATTTGTCAATCCATTTCAACAATATCTTGTGAGTTCAACGAAATGTTTGTCGATAAAACCGAATCAAAAGCGAGACAAAACGCCCAAGCAAAAGCATTCTTTTTGTTTGGGCTTGTCCACATATGCAATTTTGGCGATTTGATTTCATCGCCTTTTACCGTCCCACCATCGGTCTACCACATAATCGGAATTATGTGGTGGAAAGGAAGAAGAAAATGAAAAAACAAATTTTCAAGCAACTGGCAGTGGTTCTCGTTTTACTGCTGACACTCACTGCGCTCGCCTCCTGTTTCGCCGGTAAGCAAGGTCCGGCAGGACCGGCGGGCCCTCAGGGAGAACAAGGTGTCCAAGGCGCACAAGGCGCTGCGGGCAAGGACGGTGCGAACGGAAACGATGGCAAATCGGCATTTGAGCTTGCTGTAGAAAAAGGCTACACTGGCACGCTCGATGAATGGCTTGCCGCTCTGAAGGGTGACGCGGGCGAGAACGGCACAGATGGTAAGTCTGCGTTTGAGCTTGCTGTCGAAAAGGGCTACACGGGCACACTCGACGAATGGCTTGCCTCTCTCAAAGGCGATGCAGGCGCGGATGGCAAGTCTGCGTTTGAACTTGCCGTTGAAAAGGGCTACACGGGAACTCTCGACGAATGGCTTGCTGCCATGAAAGGCGACGCGGGCGCGGACGGTAAGTCTGCGTTTGAACTGGCTGTTGAAAAGGGCTACACGGGAACGCTCGATGAATGGCTTGCTGCCTTGAAGGGCGACGCGGGCGTGGACGGAAAATCGGCATATCAGCTCTACTGCGAAGCCTATGATTATACCGGTACCGAGGAGCAATGGCTCGCCGATCTGATCAGCGGACAATTGGTGGAATACACCATCACCTTTGATCTCAACGGCGGCGTTGCGGGCGCGGGCTTTCAACAGTCCATCAGCGTACCCGGCGGCACACTGGCAACTCTGAGCACGCCTACCAAAACGGGCTATACCTTCATCGGTTGGTACACGGGAGACGGCGTGAACGACGGCATTTTTACCACCACAACGCCCGTCAAGCAGGACTTCCAGCTCAAGGCAAGATGGCGCGCCAACCAAATGAAGGTATCCTTCCTTGATTACTATGGCAATCTGCTTAAGCTGGATACCGTAGACTACGGCACTGCCGCAACCGCACCCGAGGCCCCCAAGATCGACAAGCTGAAGTTCAGTGCGTGGGATGTGGACTTCTCGGCAGTCAAGAGTGATCTGACGGTAAAACCGATCTACGTTTCGGATACGTATACGCTCACCTACCACACCGACGGCGGCACGGTGATTACCGACGAACTGTACTATGCCGGAGATATCCCCATGAGACCCGACGATCCCACCAAGAGTGGAACCTATTTCATCAACTGGTATCTGGATGAAAGCTACACCACGCCTTACAACTTTGACGAGGCGTTCTATGCAGACACCACGATCTACGCAAAGTTCTTGGAAAGCATCCCGATCTATGATACCGAGGATTTGAAGGCAATTGCCGACGATCCCGATGCAAAATATTATCTTGCAAACGACATCAACATGAACGGCACGGCGTGGACGCCCTTCGATTTTGAAGGCCTCTTGGACGGCGAAGGTCACAAGATCTACAACTTCACGCTGTCCTCCAACGAACTGACGACCGGCTTCTTTGGAACCAACTTGGGAACGCTGAAAAACATCACCTTCTCGGATTTCGTGTTCAATGCATCTCTTGACGTGACGGGTAGTGCAGGTTATGCAGGCGTTATCGCTGCCTTCAACGAAGGTACGATCGAGAATTGCCATGTGACCGATGCGGAGATTACGTTTGTTGGAAAAGAGGAAACCAGAACAACTCAATCCGGTTATTTGACTGTCGGAGGCATGGTGGGTGCTAACTCTGGAACAGTAATTGATTGCTCTATAATTGCAACGATCAACTACAATGCGTTTATTATTGTTGAAGGCACAAATGCTACCGTTTCTGCTTCCACATGCTTTGGCGGTTTGATCGGTCTAAACGATAACAAATTACTCAATTCTTCATGTGAGCTCACGATCCATGCCGGAGCCTTTATTGACATGAATAATCCAAACTCTCGATATGATTTGCAAGCATTTGTCACATTATGTGCAGGTGGCGGTGTTGGTACGAATAGCGGAGTGATTGAGGGGTGTAATGCGAATACCGCGATCGATATAGTTGCAACTAAAACACGGGAAGGATATTCTACAACTGCCTCCATTGATATTTTTATCGGTGGGTTCGCATATAGTAATTACGGCGAAATTTCCGCGTGCACCGCAAGCGGTGAGATCAAATCCGCAAGCAATCAGATCGATACGCTCAATGCAGGCGGCTTCGCGGTTTATAATAACAACAGCAACATTCTGAACTGCTACACCGATATTGACGTGGAGCTTTCCAACACGGCCTTTACTGATGCATGCTACATCGGCGGCTTCGTGGCACAAAACTATGCAACAGTTTCCTGCTGCTATTCCACGGGAGACATCACGGTGGAAGACAACAACGGCATGGCAAACGTCGGCGGTTTCGTGGGTGTAAACTGTAGCGGTGCTTCGATCGCAAAATGCTTCAACACGGGCAATATTGCATTTACGACATCCTATGGATGGGCAGATAATTTCGTTGCCCTTGCCGAGGACGGCAGCACGATTTATAAATGCTATTATAACAGAGCCATGACCATGAAGTTGGATGGCGTAGCACTTGAGATCGATGCGACGACCTATGCGGAGGGCAAACCTGTGGCTCAGCTGCAAAGCAGCGCACTTTTGATCGACCAGCTCGGTTGGAACGCTGAGATTTGGAGCGTCCAGCTCTCTGGTTATCCGATTCTTGCTTGGGAAGAATAACAAAAATTGAAGGACAAAGAGGGTGAGTCAAATGCAAAAATGCATTTGGTACTCACCCTCGTCGTTTTTGCTTGATGGCTAAACGCCATCATTTTTGATCGTTTTACGACCAAAAATCGCAAATTCCGCGCGTCAAAAAAGCCTACCGTCGGCTTTTTTGCGCAGGGGCTTTGTCAATGACTCAGCCGCTTTTGTCACGTCCAAAATTATTTTTTCGAACTGTTATAATTGGAATTTGACAAATCTACAATTAAACAGAAGCTGAAGTTCAGCTCAAATATTTGCAAGGAAAGCCGACAAAAACATTTTTTAAAATTGCTCTGACGAGCCGTTACAGAAAGGATAAAACACAAGGTAAGTTGACCGAAAGAGGGTCACAGTGAAAGGCAACAAACAAGGCGCAAGAACGACAACAGATTTGCCCCACCCCCGCGCGACGCCCGTGATGGCGAGCGGGGGGCGGGGCAAGGGGAAAATGAAAAAATGAGGTTCATCCTCTCTATTTTTTCATTTTCGACAGTGTGAAGAAACGGCGCAAAAACAAAGCAACCTGCAAAATTAAAATTTTGCAGCCAAAAGCGGAACGCTTTTGCGCTTTGTTTGAAGCGGTCGCTTCTTCACAAAAA
>JAZSJS010000012.1:0-8096 GCA_045534435.1 Eubacteriales bacterium | reverse complement strand
TCTCGCGCTGCTCAAATAATTACGGCCCGTATCACTTCCCCGAAAAGCTTATTCCTCTGATGATCGCGAATGCGCTGAATGACAAGCCCCTGCCTGTTTACGGTGATGGTCTGAATGTGCGCGACTGGCTTTATGTAGAGGATCATTGCCGCGCGATAGACCTTATTATCCACAACGGCAGAGTGGGTGAGGTATATAATATCGGCGGCCACAATGAGATGAAGAATATTGATATTGTAAAGCTGATCTGCAAGGCGCTGGGTAAGCCCGAGAGCCTTATCACCTATGTTGCGGACCGCAAAGGTCATGACCTGCGCTATGCGATCGACCCCGCCAAGATACATAATGAGCTTGGCTGGCTGCCCGAAACTAAGTTTTCCGACGGCATACAGAAAACGATACAGTGGTATCTCGACAACCGCGAGTGGTGGGAGACCATCATTTCCGGTGAATATCAGGACTATTACGAAAAGGTGTACGGAAACCGATAAGGAGATCTTATGGGACAGATTAAAGTAGAAAAAAACGCGGGCGGAATTCAGGGTCTTTGCGTGATCGAGCCCGCCGTTCACGGCGACAGCCGCGGCTATTTCATGGAGACCTACAGCCAACGAGATATGCAGGAAAACGGGCTGGATATGGTGTTCGTTCAGGACAACCAGAGCATGTCGGTCAAGGGCGTTTTGCGCGGACTTCACTTCCAGAAGCAATTCCCGCAGGGCAAGCTCGTGCGCGTGATCAAGGGTGAGGTCTTTGACGTTGCCGTCGATATGCGCTCCGAGAGCGAGACCTACGGCAAGTGGTTCGGCGTGAGACTGAGCGAGGAAAACAAAAAGCAGTTTTATGTCCCTCAGGGATTTGCACACGGTTTCCTCGTGTTGAGTGACGTTGCGGAATTCTGCTATAAATGCACCGACTTCTATCATCCCGATGACGAGGGCGGTCTTGCATGGAACGATCCCTCGATCGGAATCGAATGGCCCGAGCTGGTTGGCGAATACAGCGGCTCTGCTTCGGCAGAGGGCTACACGCTCACCGACGGCACGCCGCTCAACCTGAACAAAAAGGATCAGCTGTGGCCGGGATTGGGCGCATGAAAAAAGCGCTCGCGCGTTGTTTACTCCTCCTGTCGGCGCTGCTCCTCTCCTTGCTGCTCCCGGTCTCTTGCGTGACCGATCCAAAATCGGAGAAGACACCTGAAACGACCGCCGCCCGAGCCGAGGAAACCACCTCGACGGATCCGGTGCCAAGTGAGCCCGAGGCAGACAGTCAGCCGAACGACGCAATTCCCAACCTCCCCGAGGATGGCTACACCAAACTATATTGATCTTGATTTGGAAAGTGACTTTTTATGAATCCAAAGCTTGTGTTCGACGCAGACGCGCTCTCTTTGCGCGTCTGCGAAACCGATAAATTCAAGGCGGGGCTTCTTTCTGTTTCGGCGATCTTGCCGATCGACCGGAAAAAAGCTCCGCTGATTACTCTTCTGCTCGCGGTTCTGCGACGCGGAACCGTCAAGTATCCCACACTCGAGGCATTGAACCGACGCCTTGACTACCTTTGGGGTGCCGAGCTTTCGATCCGTAATTTCTACCGCGGCGACTGTCAGATCCTCGGCTTCACCGTCGAGCTTCTCGACTCGACTTTTTTTCCGAAAACCGAGGAGGACACGCTCACGACCGTTCTGGATCTGCTCTGTCAGATCCTCTTTCATCCGCTCCTGGATGAGAATGGGCGGCTGCTTGAAAAATACGTCGAAAGCGAAAAGCAATTCCAATGCGAGGCGATCCGATCGCTCAAAAACACACCCCGATCCTATGCGGCGGAGCGCTTTTCGGAGCTTCTGTTCCGAGACGACCTCTGCGGTGCGTCGGTGTGGGGTACGGAGGAAGAAGTCATGGCAATCACCGCCGAGCAGCTGACGCGCTTTTGGCGCGAGCTGTTGTCTTCCCTTTCCTTCACTTGCTTCTACGTGGGTGCGGAAAAGCCGGAGGTTCTCGGTCATGCACTCAAGGATACGCTGGGTGCCGCACTGGCATCGCGTGAAGAAAAGACCGCCGCACCGTCTGTGGCGGCCGTCAAGGCGTTGGGTCGCACCGATGCCCCTCTCCTTCACACCGAGGAGATTGAGGCCGGGCAGAGCCAGCTGTTGCTGGGTTTTGTAACCGATTGCGTGGTGACCTCTCCCGATTTCTATGCCTGTGCCGTCTTCAACGAGCTCTTCGGCGGCTCTCCGAATTCGCGCCTGTTTCTGCACGTGCGCGAAAAGCTCTCTCTTTGCTATCATTGCTCGTCGGCATATAACGCCTTCAAGGGTGCGCTGACCCTGCATTGCGGCCTTCACCGCGATCACCGTGCGCGTGCCGAGGAGGAGATCATGACGCAGCTTTCGCTTCTTGCCGACGGTGACTTCGACGAGGACGAGCTCTTGGCTGCCAAGCGCTCGCTCATCGGTGCCTACCGTCAGATCGAGGATAACCCGGGCGCCACCGAGGGATATTATTTCCGACGCGCCCTGTCCGAACGTGAGGAAACCACCGATGAGGCACAGAAGCAGATCGAAGCCATCACGCGTGAGGATGTGATCGCAGTGGCAAAACGGCTGACGCTTCACACCGTCTATTTTTTGGAGGGCACGCTGGCGGATGACGGAGAGGAGGACGGCGATGAAAACGACTGAATTTTTCTCCTCGCTTCTCGGTGAGCGCTACGTCCGCGTGGAGCACGACAGCGGATTGCCGATCTACGTATTCCCCAAAAAGCTGACCACCGCCTGTGCAATCTTCTCGGTGCGCTACGGCTCTCTGGACTGCGCCTTTTCCACCGACGGCGGAGGCACAAAGGCCTGTCCTGCCGGTGTGGCGCATTTCCTGGAGCACAAGCTCTTTGAAAACGAGGACGGAAGCGACTCCTTCGCGCGCTTTGCCGCGCTGGGTGCCGACGCGAACGCCTATACCTCTTACGATCGCACGGCATACACCTTCAACTGCTCCGAGCACTTCGACGAGGCGCTCGCCGAGCTTCTGAACTTTGTCACGCATCCGCATTTCACCGAGCAATCGGTCAAAAAGGAGCAAGGGATCATCGCGCAGGAGATCCGTATGTACACCGACAATCCCTGGGAGCGTTGCTTCCGCAATCTGTTGCGCATGATGTACCGAAACCATCCCATGCGTCACGACATCTGCGGAACCGAGGCCTCCATCCAACGGATCACACCCGAGATCCTTTACGATTGCTACCACAGCTTCTACACACCGCAAAACATGGTTCTGGCAGTCTGCGGAGACGTCAGCGTCGAGCAGGTGCTCGCCGTTGCCGATCGGGTGCTTCCTCAAAATCAAACCTTCTCATCGGCACGCACGATCTCTGAGGATAGCACGCCGCGCATCGAGGGAAAGCGCCGCACGATTCAAAAAATGCCGGTGGCAAAGCCGCTCTTCTCGATTGGCATCAAGGATTGCATCACGGGACTTGACGCCGACACGCGCTTCCGTCGCGAGATGGCAATCTCTCTTCTTTGCGACGTTCTGTTTTCCCGCGCGGGAAGGCTTTACAACGACCTGTTCGAGCGGCAGATCATCTCACCCGCATTTTCGGCGGGATATTCCTCCACCGACAGTCTCGGATTCATCTGTGTTTCCGGTGAGGCCGATCATCCCGACGAGGTGCTTCGCATCATCAATGAGCACGTCGCCTCGCTTCTCAAAAGCGGAATTCCCGATGAGGATTTCGAGAGATGCCGCCGCGTGATGTACGCCGACGAGATCCGCGCCTACGATTCCACCGAGGAGATCGCCAACCGCCTGATCTCATTTGCGCTCGACGGCATGGATATGTTCTCCTGCCCCGCGCTTTTGCAAAGCCTGACCAAGCAAGAGCCGGAGGCTTTGCTGGCAGAGCTTTGGCAGGACGACCGGATCGCGCTTTCGGTGATCGCTCCGCAGGATAAAAAATAAAAAACCTTCAGAAAGGATATTGACATGAGAGAACTTACGACGGTTTCCTTCCCCGGTCTCGGGCTGGACGCCTTCGCGCTGAACAAGATCGCCTTCTCCATCGGACCAATCCAGGTGCGTTGGTACGGCATTTTCGTCACGCTCGGCATCATTCTCGCATTCGCATATGCCACCTGGCGCGGAAAAAAGAGTGAGGGCTTTTCCTTTGACGACGTGATCGACGTCGGTCTTCTCACCGTGGTGCTGGGCGTCATCGGCGCGCGGCTCTACTACGTTCTGACCACGCTCGACGACTATAACTACTCCTCCTTCTACAAGGTGATCGCCGTCTGGGAGGGCGGACTCGCCATTTACGGCGGCATCATCGGCGGATGCCTGGGCATTCTGCTTGCCTGCATTCTCAAAAAGAAAAAATGGCAAAAGGCATTCGACATGATCGGCCCCGGCGTGCTGCTGGCACAGGCCGTGGGACGTTGGGGAAACTTCTTCAACGGTGAAGCCTTCGGATACCCGATCGGAGAGACCACGCGCTATTTCTTTTTCAACACCGAGCACGTGCTGTCCTCGGGTGAGGGCACGCTCTTCCATACCCTGCGTATGGGGCTCGACCGCTACGGCGCGACCTACTACTATCACCCGACCTTCTTCTATGAGTGCCTTTGGAACGTCTGCGGCTTTGTGCTGATCAATCTCTTCTACAAGCACAAGAAATTCGACGGACAGATCGCGCTGATGTATTTCACGTGGTACGGCTTCGGCAGAATGTTCATCGAGGGCTTCCGCACCGACAGTCTCTATATCCCCGGAACCACGCTCCGCATCTCGCAATGCCTCGGCTTTGCTTGCTTCCTCGTCGGCACGGCTCTGCTCGTTCTGCTTTCCGTGCTCGCACACCGACGCAACACGGCTGCCGTCGCGCTTGCCGATGCCTCCGATGCCGTGGATGCTGTTGATGACTGCAAGGAATCCGAAGAACCTCTTGCAGAAGAGGAGAACGTCGAAGAGAAAACAGACGAAGCACAGGAAAATAACGAATCGCAAGAAAATACAGAATCTCAAGAAACCAACGAAACGGAGAACCAAGAAAATGGCAAAGCTGATTGACGGAAAGCTGATCTCCGCGCAGATCCGCGCAGAGATCAAAGAAGAGACTGCATCCTTTCTCAAGGAGAAGGGATATTTGCCCGGACTCGCAGTTGTGATCGTGGGGGAGGATCCCGCATCGCAGGTCTACGTCCGCAACAAAAAACGCGCGTGTGAGGAGGTCGGATTTTATTCCGAGGTGCACGAGCTTCCCGCCGCAACCACGCAGGAGGAGCTCAACGCACTTGTTGACCGCCTCAATGCCGACCAAAAGATCCACGGCATTCTGGTTCAGCTCCCCCTTCCCAAGCACCTGGACGAAACCGAGGTGCTTCTCCGTATCGATCCCGCCAAGGACGTGGACGCATTCCATCCCTACAACGTGGGCAAGATCATGATCGGAGACTATGACTTCCTTCCCTGCACCCCCGCGGGTGTCATGGCTCTGCTGGAGAGAAGCAATATCGATCCCGCAGGCAAAAAATGCGTGGTGATCGGGCGCTCGAACATCGTCGGCAAGCCCATGGCGATGCTGCTTCTGCACGCCAACGGCACGGTGACGGTCTGTCACAGCCGTACCCGCGACCTCGCCGCAGTCTGCCGCGAGGCCGACATTCTGGTGGTCGCCATCGGTCGCGCCGATTTCGTGGGTGCTGACATGGTCAAGGAGGGCGCCGTCGTCATTGACGTCGGCATGAATCGCCGCGCCGACGGCAAGCTGACCGGTGACGTGGACTTCGCCGCAGTTGAGCCGATCGCATCCGCCATCACTCCCGTACCCGGCGGTGTCGGTCCCATGACCATCACCATGCTGCTCAAGAACACCCTGACCGCAGCAAGAAAATAATAATTTCCTCTCGCACATCAATATCGTATCCAAAAAAGAAGAAAGGAGCACTCCCATGGGAAAGATCAACGTCTTGCCCTTTGCGGTAGCCAATCTGATCGCCGCAGGTGAGGTCGTGGACAGACCCGCCTCGGTCATCAAGGAGCTGATGGAAAACGCCATCGATGCCGGTGCCTCGCGCATCACGGTCGAAATTCAGAACGGCGGCGTCACCTTCATGCGCGTCAGCGACAACGGCTGCGGCATGGATGCCGAGGATATTCCAACGGCGATCCGCCGTCACGCAACGAGTAAAATACGCACCGCAGCGGATCTGGACGGCATTCTGACGCTGGGATTCCGAGGTGAGGCGCTTGCCGCCATCGCATCGGTGTCGGATATGCGCATCATCTCCAAGACCGAGAACGCCGCATTCGGCACGGTGCTGGAGGCGCACGCCGGGGAGATCGTCTCCCTCTCTGAGCAGGGCTGCTCCACGGGAACCTCCGTCATCGTGGAAAACCTGTTTGCCAACGTGCCCGCGCGTCGGAAGTTCCTCAAAAAGGACGTCACCGAGTCGATGGCTGTCACCGCAAACGTCGAAAAGGTTGCGCTCTCCCATCCCGAGATCGCCTTTCGTCTCATCATCGACGGAAACACGCGTCTTGAAACCGCGGGAGACGGCAATCTGCAAAGCACGGTCTACGCCGTCTTCGGCAAGGAATTCTCCTCTCGCCTGATCAAGGTTGAAAGCGAGCAGGACGGCATCGCGGTCAAGGGCTTCATCGGCAGGACCGACAACTTCAAGGCAAACCGCAACCATCAGAATTTCTTCATCAACGGACGCTACGTCAAGAGCAAAACCGCGATGGCGGCGCTCGAGCAGGCGTACACGTCCTACATCCCGCCCGAAAAATTCCCCACTTGCGTGCTCTTCCTCACCATCCACCCCGCACGCGTGGACGTCAACGTCCATCCCGCCAAGCTGGAGGTGAAATTCTCAAATGAAAAGCCTGTGTTCGAGGCGATCTATTACACCGTACGCACCGCGCTTGAGGGCAACGCGTCGCGCCCCTCAATGCAGCTGAATATTACGGGCCGTACCAAACAGAACCCCTTTGCCGGCAGACTCTCGGACAGCTCGGTTCCCGTGCGAGACGGCAAGCCCGAATCGTTGGAGCGCCGTCAGCTCTCCTACGATCTGCAAAATACCATGCAACCGCAGCCGCAAATGCGCATGACTGCGGAGGAATATCGGACGAAATATGGCGTCGGCGACACCAAAAAGCCGACCGCGCCCACCCCGATCCCAAGCACACCCGCCTTTTCGACCGGAGTGCGAGGAAATATTCCCGTCGTCACCGCTTCCCCCGCGCCCAAGGCGCCGGAAGCAGCTCCCAAAAAGCCGGAGACCGCCCCCGTGACAGAGTCGGGGCCCGAAGCACCCGCCGCGCAGGAGGCACAGGAGATGCGTCAGCAGATGCCGCCGCTTCCCCAGGAGCAGCCGCCCACCGCGCTCTCTCCGACACCGTCGACAGAGCCCGAGGCTGCGCCAGCGCAAGAAGAGCCGCGCAAGCTGCCCAACTATCGGATCGTCGGCGAGGTCTTTTTCTCCTACGTCATCGTCGAGGTCGAGGACAAGATTCTTCTGGTCGACAAGCACGCCGCGCACGAGCGCATCCTCTTTGAGGAGCTGAAGGCGGGACTTGCCGAAATGAAGGTGGTTTCCAATCTTCTCATGCTCCCCGTCGACGTGATGATGACCAGCGCCGAGGTCGAAGCGCTGAAGGAATACTCGGACGAGCTCGACAAGATCGGATTTTCCCTTCGCTTCGCGAGAAACACGGTATCGGTCGACGCGATCCCCGAGAACGTCGCAACCGACGCGGTCGCGGATATGCTGGGCGTCATGGCGGCGCGGATTCTCAACGCCACCGGTAGCGTCAAGCTCACGCGCGACATCATCTTTGAAAAAGCACTCTATCAAGCCGCCTGCAAGGCAGCCGTCAAGGCAGGTCGCGCCTATGCCGACGAGCACATCGAATGGATCATCCGAAAGCTCATGGAGATCCCCAACATCACCTTCTGCCCCCACGGCAGACCCGTGGCGCTCGAGCTTTCTCACCACACCCTCGACAAGCAATTCGAACGAACCGGGTTTTGATGTGGATAGAATTGCGGGGGAGAAGAACTTCTTGAAAGAAGCTTCTCCTCCCCCGCCCCCCCCT